>JALHET010000289.1 GCA_022839525.1 Lentisphaerota bacterium | reverse complement strand
ATCGCCGCCACCTTTACACCCGTCATCGCGAACCGCTTCGTGGACGCGACAGCCGGTTTCGAACCCGATAGCGATACCGATACCGATTTGGAGAACGTGAACGTACACCGCTGCGCGGTGTGCGTGTACGGCGCGCTATCCATGAAACCTGAAAAGGCGGGCAGAACAAAACACGCGCTCGACTCGCATGCCCCCCCTGTCATTAACCGATTACCGCACAATGCCGTAGCGGCGTTGACGGCAGGCATCAAAAAACGTAGGATACGGAACATGTTTGAAGAAAGGAATTTTGACATGAGAAACGCGGCAAGGGCTGTTTTTGCCACAGCGGCGGCGATGTGTGCGGCGGGAGCGATTGCGGCGGTGCCGTGGACCGATAAGCCGGTTCTCGACGACCCGCAGGAATTCCATTTCGCCATTGTTCCGGACCGCACGGGACGCGAACGGCCGGGTGTCTTCATGAAGGCGATGCAGTCGCTCAACCTGCTGCGGCCCGAGTTCGTGGTCAGCGTGGGGGATCTCATCCAGGGCGTCTACGGCTACGCCGACGGCGTCAAGGAGGCGCGGCGGCAGCAGAAGGACCTCAAGGATCATCTCGATGTCCTCGACATGCGCTTCTATCAGGTGGTGGGTAATCACGACATCAATCTCGGCTGGCCCAAGAACCGCGTCGCGCACGATGCGTCGAAGCAGGTGTGGCAGGAGACCTACGGCACCAACACCTATTACGACTTCATGCACAAGGGCTGCCATTTCGTGTGCCTCAACTCAATGGACGGCCGCGACGGCCGCGTGCCCCTGCAGGGCATCACGGACGAGCAGTATGCCTGGGCGCGGAAGGTGATTGCGGATCACGCGGATGCGCGCTGGACATTCATCTTCATGCACATGCCCCTCGACTGGAGCAGCGACAAGTGGCTCGCGTTCGAGCGCGACATTAACGCGCTCAACTACACCGTCTTCTGCGGTGACTGGCACAACCACGTCAAGGCCGTGCGCCACGGCAAGAACTACTACATGATCGGCACGGCGGGCGGTGTGCGGGATTATTCGGTCACGGGGGACGACCTGCGCTACGGCATCCTCGACTCGATCACGTGGGTGACGGTGACGAAAAAGGGGCCGGTGGTCTCCAACATCGCGCTGTCGGGCATCCACGGCGACGAGATCCAGCGCTGCGCCACCACGAAGGGGTGGATGGAGACGGCACTCGACTATCCGGATCACTACACCGAACCGCCGGAGCGGTATTCGGGCATCACGAATCCGGCGATTGTCCCAAAGGAGGTGATGTCCACCGACCGCTATGACTGGCACTTCCGCCACGCGATGATCACGCGCAACAACGACTTCGTCATCAAGCCCGACGTGGTGCTGGCTGGCGATGCGATCACCCACTACTGGAGCGGCCCCTATTGCCTCGGCGACAAGGAACACGCCACAGAGACCTGGCTCGCCTCCGGGCTTTTCAAACGCCACCGCGTGATGAACATGGGCTTCGGCGGCGACTGCACGCAGAATCTCCTGTGGCGCATCCTCCACGGCGAACTCGAGGGGACGAGCCCGAAGGCGATTGTGCTGCTGATCGGCGCAGACAACCTGCGTGCAGGCCATACGCCCGGGCAGACGGCTGAGGGGATTGTGGAGTGCGTGCGGGCACTGCACGGCGCCGCGCCTCAGGCGCAGGTGTTCGTGTACGGCATCTTCCCCTTTGGCGAAAAAGCGTCCGACCCCTTCCGCGCGCGCGTGAAAGAGACGAATGCGCGCGTGGCGGAAGCGCTCGCCGCCGACGCCAAGGCGGCTTTCCGCGACATCGGCGGGAAGTTCCTCGACGCGAACGGGGATATTCCGAAAGACGTCATGCACGACTTTCTCCATCCCACGGCCAAGGGCTACGGCATTTGGGAGGAAGCTATCCTCTCAGACCTCTCCTCCCTGCCGCCCGGCAAATGAGCCGTTGGCTCAAGGGGAAAGCCCCTCGTGGTCGGCAACACCCTCACGCCATGGAACAACGCCGGGCAGGTTGTCCAGTTGCTGACCGAGGGGGCGCATAAAGAAGAAGCCGGATGCGGAAACCGCACCCGGCCTTTGTCTTTTCAGCGTGTGAGTCCCGCGCTTACTTGTCGCTTAGCGCAGCCACGCCGGGTAGCTCTTTGCCTTCAAGGAACTCGAGGGAGGCGCCGCCGCCGGTGGAGATGTGGGTCATCTTACCGGACAGGCCGCTCGTGTTGACCGCGCTCACGCTGTCGCCGCCGCCGATGATCGAGACCGCGCCGCTGTCGGCCACCGCCTGGCAGACGCCCATGGTGCCGCCCGCGAACTTTTTCATCTCGAAGCAGCCCATCGGCCCGTTCCACACCACCGTTTTGGCGCCCTTGATCGCCGCCGTGTAAAGCTCCGTGGTCTTGGGGCCGATGTCCAGCGCCATCCAGTCCGCCGGAATGTCGTTGCCGACGATCTGCGTGTTGGCTTCGGCGTCGAACGTGTCGGCCGCGACGTTGTCGACAGGCAGCAGGAGGTTCTTCCCTTTAGCCTTGGCCTTTTCTATCATCTCCTTGGCGTACACGAGCTGGTCGAGCTCGCACAGCGACTTGCCGACGTCGTGCCCCTGAGCCTTGAGGAAGGTGTAGGCCATGCCGCCGCCGATGATCAGCGTGTCGACCTTGTCGAGCAGGTTGTTCACGACCGCGAGCTTGTCCGAGACCTTGGCGCCGCCGAGGATGGCGACGAACGGGCGGGTCGGCTTCTCAACCGCGTTGCCCAGATACTCGATCTCCTTTTCCATCAGGAAACCGGCCACGTTTTCCTTCATGAATTTGCAGATCACGGCCGTGGAGGCGTGGGCGCGGTGGGCGGTGCCAAAGGCGTCGTTGCAGTAGAGGTCGCCGTAGGAGGCGAGCTTCTTGGCCAGTTCCTCAGCCTTATCGATATTTCTCTGGGATATGGCCTCGGCTATTTCATAATGGTCCTTGGCAAGCTTTCTGGACTTGTTCGACTTCTCTATGTACATGATTCTG
>JALHET010000288.1 GCA_022839525.1 Lentisphaerota bacterium | reverse complement strand
CGTTTTATGTACGATTCGCTTCAAGGATTTGGTAATCGAGTCCAATATTGGCTGATCCCTGATCGTCGCCGCCCCGGTCGGTTCTTTCGTGCGCGACCCCGTAAGGGGACCCTCGCGCGTTCCAATAGAGCGCCCTGGCTGGCGCTTTCTGGTTCGGCCTTACATCTTTTCATGATGTGGTTTGCTTCGTCAATGTCGCATCAATCAGTAAGTGAAAAAATCCGGTCGAGGTTACAGGCATTATCAATCGAGGCATCGAGGTCGGGGAGATGCTCGATAAAGCCGGGCGTACGGCAAAGAATGGTTCGGCGTACGGGCATCTGGTTCTGCGACTGAGCGAACAGGTCCATGTTTCGCCCGTCCGATTCGGCGGGGAGCTCGCGGGTCTTGCATTCGAAGGCGTAGACCGCGGATTCGCCGGCGACGAGAAAGTCGACTTCTTTTCCTTCTTTTGTGCGCCAGTAGTGCACGTTGCCGGCAAAAAGTCCCCGGTTTACCAGCCATGTGCGTAGTTGTGCGAAGCACCAGGTTTCCCAGATTCCGCCGAATAGCGGCGAATTGAGCATTGCTTCCCGGGAGCGGATTCCGAGAAGCGAGCACAAGAGCCCGCTGTCGTTGAAATACGCTTTCGGCGATTTGACGAGCCGCGACGATGGATTGGCGTACCAGCCTTCAACCAGCGACAGTATGCCTGACGTAACCAGCAACGATACCCAGTTTTTGGCTGTATTTGGTGAAATGCCGGTATCGCGCGCAAGGTCCGCATAATTGAGCAATGATCCCGTTCGGAGCGCGGTTGCCCGCAAGAAGCGGCTGAAGACGCCCAGATCGGCTACCTGCGAAAGCGACCTGATGTCGCGCTGGAGATAGGTCGACACATACGCGGAATGCCATGCCGAAGGATCGGCAGCGGCCGACCACAGTTCGGGGTACCCGCCTTTGAAGACCATTTCATCAAGCTCTGCATCCGGAAAACTCGCGCGTATCTCGGAGCCGCCGAGCGTCGCAAGGTCGACAGTCGCCATGCGTCCTGCAAGGCTTTCAGCGCCCAGACTGCCCAGATGAAAGTTCTGGCTCCCTGTCAAGAGATAGTGCCCGTTGCGCCGATTGTCGTCAATTTCCATCTTGATATAGCGGAACAGTTCCGGCACATACTGAATCTCGTCAAGAATGACCGGCGTTCCGATCTCGGCAAGAAACTGCCGCGGCGATCCTTCCGCCTTGAGAACCTGGAACGGATCATCGAAGGTTATGTATGCGTATTTCGGGAAAAGCGTCTTCAAAAGGCTCGATTTCCCGCATTGGCGCGGCCCTGATACCAGTATAGCCGGAAATGAAAGCAGAAGCGCCTGAAGTCTTTCTGAAATATCTCTGTGAATCCATCTCATGCGACTAATATGCAATCTAAATGCAGATAAGTCAACTATCAGGTTGAGGTTCAGACTGACACTCAAGCATTACGAAGCCTCGAAAACTATCGATCGGGGAAGGCGTTCACCGGGTTCGATACTCGATCCCTCCGCGCGCAGGAGAGCCTGCGGGGTATTTCAGCGCGGAGCCCCTTGCACGGAGACCCATTCCCCGTGATTCTTCCTTATTCGTAAAACTCGCCCGTTACCCGCGCGGGACTTCCGCCTGCTCCTGCCGGGGCGAGCGTCTCAGTCCCGTCGATGTAGGGTATCGAGGCGCTGGCGTACACCGTGCCGCCCGGCAGGATGTTCGTCTCGCTCGCGATCGTCGCCCGGTATTCGCGCAAGGTCGTCTGCACGGCAACCGAAACCGTCGACCGCCAGATTTTCGACTTTCCGGTGTTCGTAATCGCGACGGTGACGATGCATTGCTTGTCCGTCGCGGCAGTCTCGTACGCCGACTGCACCACGGCGCTTCCTTCAGGATACCAGTCGGCCGGGTCGGAGCAGCCGGTCGTTGTGATGGCGACGGCGAGTGCGCTTGCGAGCGCAAGGGCGAACCCAAGAAGAAGGCTGAGTGTATGTCGTGTGTTCATTTTGTATCTCCCAGGGTAAAGGTTCGCGAATAGTATAAGGTGAGCGACGGCGTCGACCGCGCGTCCAGAAGATTGCAGCCGGCTTGCGCGCCGGCCGAGTTCTTCTCGCCGGAAAGCGTTGCCGAAAGCGAGCCATAGAGGCTTCGTCCGATGACGGGCGAAACGGATGCTCCGTTCAGCTCTGTCGGCAACGAGAAACCGGGAACAAGGCGGGCCTGCAACGCCAGGTGCGAGTTCGCCGCCCACGTGATCGATGCAGGCAGCGCGATCGACAGCGGCTCCCGCGAATAACCGAAATGCTCTTTGCGCGCGAGCGTCGTGTCCGCCTCGACGCCGACGACAAGCGCGACCGGGTCCATAAAGCGCGTGAACGAACTCGCAAAGCTCAACCGGTGGTAGCCTGCACCGGATCGTATTCCTTTTGCTTCTGTCTCGTAGGCGTTCCAGATTCCCAATGGAAACGTCCAGCGAATCGAAGTGTCGATCTTCCAGTCCCGGAAGCGGAAGCTCCGTCCAGCTCCGATATCGGGATCGCCCCATGCGGCGTATGCGGCGCCCGCTTTTTCGACGCTGAGCGACGGCGTTTGCATACACGGCATCGACGCGAAAAGGTTCCACACATTCCGCCAGGTGATATCGACCGAGAATGTTTCGCTTACGGTGAGCGCGGTTTCGCCAGCCGATCGCAGGTCTGCTCCGGAAAGCGTTGCCGCGTCCGGCTCTCCGCCGTCGTGCACGGAGAAGGCAATTCCCGGCGATATTATGAGCGGGTCCTTCCGCTCCACGCCGACCCGCTGATGGTCCGACGTGTCCGCGCTGCAGGGAGATGCGAGTGCGATGCAGAAAGCGGCGAGGGCGGCGAATGGTGCACAGGTTGTTCTCGATGGGTTGTCTGCGTTCATCTAAACCTCGCAAGGGCTGCGGCTCTAGATGTTCGTTCAAGCATATCAAGTCTGCCTGCGGTGTCGGCGATCGCCCGTGCGAGTTCGGTATCGTTTCGTTTTTTGCCGGGGTGCACGGC
>JALHET010000287.1 GCA_022839525.1 Lentisphaerota bacterium | reverse complement strand
CCCGTATACGCCGCCCACTCCTTCTCGAACTGCTTGTTTTCCGAGTAAGTAATGCCTTGCTCAATCATTTCGTGCAGGCGCTTTTTCTCCGCTTCACCGTACCGCGGCCAGCGCTTGAGTTCGGCGACACGCTTCGGCGGGACGGTCACGCTTTTCGTGCCGCCCGCGCTGGCCAGCGCCTCCTGCGCACTGGATGCGGCTTGGGCATGAGCCCCGGACGGGGCTTGTGACAACGCCGCGCCGACCGCCGTCGCGCCCGCAGCCCGGATGAATCCGCGCCGCCCCATTTCGCCTGAGGCCCCCGTCTGACGATTTGCACCATCTGTCCTTTTCATCGTATCCTCCTCTTTGTTTCAGCGCCTGAGCGTTCCGCCCATCACCTGGCGAACCGCATCCATCAAAACCTTCTCGACCTGAGGAGCCGTGCGGGACGCAGGGCCTGTCTCATAGCCGCCTTCGCCGTACGCCCGCTCGGTGCCGATGTATCCCGGCCCGTAATCGCCGTAAGCGGCCATGGCCACAAAACCGCCCGGACGCATCGACTGTGCGCCGAGCTGGTATTCGACGAACAGTTCGCCGGGCATGTGAACGACGCGGGCTTCGCCCAGCCAAAGACAGGAAATTGGGATCTTGGCGCCTCCCGCCATGCGGCGTGAAAACGTCAACAGGCGCGCGGCCGCGATCCGCTCCCGCTCGGATTGCGCCGCGTCCGACAGGCGCGCGAGCAACTCGGCCTCCCCGTTCCCGTCGCGCACCGGCAGACTGACAGGGGCGACCTTCCATGCGACATCCCGCGCGCGAAGCGGGACTTTCTGCTGGCTCTCCCAGGCGAGCCGCATACCTTCCGCGAGCCTTCCGGCCAGAACGGGCCTGTTCTCTGGTGAACCGTCGTTGTACTTGCCGGCCGCCACATTGCCGCCCGCCCCGCAAAAATGAATGTGCGGAACGCCCGGCAACGCCTGCTCACGCAACGCACGGGCCTCTCCGACAAACTCCCAGTTCACGCCGCCCTTTCCATAAAAGCTATGCGGATGAGAGGCGTAATAAGTGAGCACAGCGATGGGCTTGTCTTCATGCCAGAGCGCGACCAGCCACACCAGCGGGTCGATCACGCCCTCGGGCGCGGCGAGTAGCTTGGGATCACGGCAGGAGCCCCACCGCATCGCCACGACGTGCTTTCCGTCTGCATCAAGGATGCGCCGGTTCGACGCCACCCGCTCGACCCGCCCCGTCCCCAGCCCGATCTGCGTGATGGTCTGCGCAGTGGGAAGCGCCGCGCGGACGGCCTCGGTGATGCGCCCGAGAGCCAGGCGGTCCGCCTCTGGATTCGACATGCGCCCGCCCAGCCCCTGCCCGGCCAGCAGGCGCTCCGCAACGAAGTCGCTTCCGGGCGCGTCGTGAGGATGGAGCGCGTGTACCGCCACGCGATCCGGGAGCGTGTCCGCCGCCTGAGCGATGTCTTTCCGAAATGCGTCATAGCTCTCATTCCCGACACCGACCCAGTCCAGCGCGCAAAGCACAATCGGCTGGCCTATTCCCAGAAAAACCACGCCCCGCGCCGTCAGAGGTGTCACGATTTCCTTGGCCGGCATAACCAGTCCGCAGCACAGCGGCGAACCAAGCGGAGGCGTGATGTCCGCTTGAAAACACGCGGCCTTGAGCAGCCCTTCACCCGGGACGGCCGCTGCGGAAAGCGAAAACACCGCCGATAATCCGGCAATCCCAACTTGTAAAGTTCTGTTCATAAGTCCTCCTTGCTTGACCGCGCTAGCGATCCATTTTGATCTGGATCAGATCCGTGCGCGTGTGCCCGTTTTCCGTGATTCGGGCCAGCGTGTAAACCGCGCCGTCCGCTCCCACCGCAATGGAATTGACATAGGTGGGGCGCTGGCCGTCGGCGTAGAACACCGGCCCGTGGTCTTTGTAGCCCCGCGTCGGGATATCGTAGGTGATCAGGTGCAGGTTCTCAACCCCCTTCGCCATGCCCATCGCCACCTTGTCCATGCCCGCAACGCGCTTGCCGTTCTCGTAGACCGGCCCGCCCGTCAGGTAGAAGAGCGTGCGCCCGTCTGGCCCCAGCGTGAAGCCGAGGTAGCCGTAGCTGAACAGATCCCCCATGCCCGCCCGTCGCGAGGGTTCCGAGGTGATGCGGTCCAGCACGTCGATGCGCGTCGCGCCGGGGTCGAACCGGAAAAGGTAGCCCGAATTGCCGTGCACGCCGTAAAAGGCCTTCTCCCCGGGGTGCCAAACCGTCTGCCGCCAGTTGTACCCCATGCTGCCGGAGTCCGCCGGGTCGTATTTCCCGAAGTAGTCCTTGCGCATGTCCTCGCTCCCGACCTTCTCCACGCGGTCCGCTCCGGGACGGTAGAGGAAAATGTCGCCCTCCGGGTTGGTAAAGTAGGCACAACCAGTCTCCGGATCCACCGCGATCGAGCGGCACAGCACGCGGTAGGTCGACCCGTTGCCGTTTTCACCCAGACCCGCGGAAGGCCCGAGGTTCCGCAGCACCTTCTTCTCAATGTCGTAACTGAAGAAGTAGCCGACCGGCCAGGTGATTCCGTACAGCATGCCGCGCCGCCCGTCCATGCTCAGCGAAAGAACCGCCTCACGCTCCGGCGCGAGACCCAAATCCCCGAAGGCGCCGGTCGTTAGGTCATAGGCCAGGAGGTGTCCGCCGGGGTAGGGCTTGTAGCCCGGCGGCACGACGGTCGCCAAACGCTCCATGCCGTCCACCATGTTGTAGTAGCCCGCGTGGGTTGAAAAATAAAGCTTGCCCTTGTACTCGTGGAACAGCACGTGGCTCTTGCCCTGCGGCACGGTCTTGAGCCCCTTCTCCCCGCAGATCTCGGTCAGGTCGCCCAAGTATTTGATCTCGTCCTTGCGCGGGTCGTACCGGTAGATCCTCCCCCCGAAATCGATCGACGTGGAGCAGAGCGCGTAGTAAACGTTGCCGTCGCTCGCGACCGAAATGCCGTTGTAGGTGTCGTGCGCCTCCCTGAACCCCGAGTTGAAGGTGCGTACGGTCAGCCCCCCCC
>JALHET010000286.1 GCA_022839525.1 Lentisphaerota bacterium | reverse complement strand
GCGCAGTTCGCGGTGATGGGCACTGCCTATTCCCGCGCCGTGCTCAAGCGGACCGAGCCGGTGGTGGGGTTGCTTAACATCGGGACAGAGGACTGCAAGGGCAACGAGATGACCAAAAAGGCGTTCCACCTGATTCAGAAGACGGTCGTTAAATTCCGCGGGAACATGGAGGGGCACGATCTCTTTTTGGGCAAGACCGATGTGGTGGTGTGCGACGGTTTCGTGGGCAACGTGGTGCTTAAAACCACCGAAAGCGTGGCGCATGCGGTGGGATACTGGATGAAAAAAGAGTTTTTCCGGCATCCGGTGCGGCTGCTCGGCGCGCTCTTGCTCAAAGGCGCGCTGGAGGCGCTCAAGCACCGCATGGATCCCGAGATTTACGGGGGCGCACCGTTGCTCGGTGTGCCTGGCACGGTTATCATTACGCACGGATCTTCGACGTACCGCGCGATATTCCACGCGATCATCGCCAGTGCGGCGGCAGCCTCCAACAACCTGTCCGAGGTCATTGCCAAACAGATTGCGGGTATGGAGCCTGTCGAAGGTGCGAGTGAATAATACTGATTTTCCTGTCGCATTGGTTTGCGTGCTGTGATAAGCTTACACCCAATTTTGAGACTGTTTTGAGTTTGACAATTTTCATAAATGTGTCAAACTGCGATGCCTCAAACGCCCGACTAGGTTTCAGGTTCAGGTTACGGGGACAGGCGAGGAGGAGAGGCACATGAGCGGAAAAGTTTGTGTTTTTGCCGGGCAGGGCGCCCAGGTGCCCGGCATGGGAAAGGATTTTACTGCGGACGCCGATGTCGCCGCGCTGTTTGCGCAGGCCAATGCGGTGTTGGGATTCGATCTCGCGAAGGTCTGTTTTGAAGGGCCTGAGGAAGAGTTGACCAGGTCCAACATCTGCCAGCCTGCGATCTTTACGGTGAGCGTGGCGGCTTTCCGCACCCTCCAGAAGCGGCGCCCTCACCTGACCTTCCAAATGGCTGCGGGGCTCAGCCTCGGAGAGTGGACGGCTTTGCATGTGGCGGGTGTTTTGGATTTTGAATCGGCGCTGACGGTGCTCGAGGCACGTGGGCGTTTTATGCAGCAGGCGTGCGACGAGCAGGCGGGCGGCATGATCAGTATCATGGGCGCTTCGGGAGAGCAACTGAAGACCATTTGCGACAAGGCCGGGGTTACGGTCGCCAACATCAATTCCGACACGCAAGTCGTGCTTTCCGGTCTCAAGACGGGGGTGACGGCAGCGGCGACGGTGGCGACCGAACTGGGCGTAAAAGCCATCGTGTTGAACGTGGCGGGCGCCTTCCATTCCCCGCTGATGGCTTCGGCACGCGCCAAGCTGGCGTCGGTGCTTGACGGCGTGACGTTCCGGGTTCCGCAAATGCCGGTGCTCGCGAACGTGAGCGGCGCGGCGCACGGCAACGATCCGGCGGCGATTAAGGACGCGATGTTGCGGCAGGTGACCGAACCGGTGCACTGGTCTGACTGCGTGAAGTGTGCGATCGGTGCGGGTCTGACCGAGTTTGTCGAGTTCGGCCCCGGTAAAGTGCTTTCGGGGCTGATCAAGAGGATTGACAAGACGGTCCAGACGGCTTCGATTCAGGATGGGGCGTCATTGGATTCGTTCTGTCAAGCCGCACAGGCCTGAACGGTGGGCGCCTCGCGACCTAAGAATTAGGAAGGGATGATAGGCATGGGTTCGTTTGAAGGAAAAGTGGCGGTGGTGACCGGTGCCGCTCGCGGCATCGGGCGTCAGATCGCCGAGAAACTGGCGGCCCTGGGCGCCGATGTGGCCGTGTGCGATTTGCAGGTTGAGTGGCTTGCCGATACGGCGGCGGCTGTACAGGCGCTGGGACGCAAGGTTCTGCCGCTGGCCGTGGATGTTGGAAACGGCGATGCGGTCAACGCTTCTATCGCCGAAGTGATCAAGACGTTCGGCAAGGTCGATGTCATGGTCAACAATGCCGGCATCACCAAGGATACGCTGCTGGTGCGGATGACGGATGAAGACTGGGATGCGGTTCTCCGCGTCAACCTGAAGGGCACGTTCCTTTTTTCACGCGCCGTTGCCAAGCACATGATGAAGCAGCGTAGCGGATCGATTGTCAATATCGCGTCAATAATTGGCTTGATCGGCAACGCCGGTCAGTGTAATTATGCGGCGTCGAAAGCAGGGGTTATCGCCTTGACCAAATCCACGGCGCGGGAATTGGCCTCCCGCGGAGTGCGTGTCAATGCGATTGCCCCCGGGTTCATTTCATCAAAAATGACGGATGCGCTTTCTCAGGATGTGCGTGACAAAATGCTGGCGAACATTCCTCTGGGCCGCTTCGGCGAGCCTGAGGATATTGCGCGGGCAGTCGCGTTCCTGGCTTCGGACGAAGCCTCGTATGTGACGGGTCAGGTGCTGAGTGTGAATGGTGGTATGGTCATGTGATGATGAGGCGCGGCTCGGGCCGCGGTCACACTAAGGGAAACAAGGTCAAGGAGAGAGTACATGTCAAGCAAACTCGAAGAGCGGGTCAAAGAGATCATTGTTGAGCAGTTGGGCGTCAATGCCGAGCAGGTCACGCCGGAGGCATCGTTCATCGATGATCTGGGCGCGGACTCGCTGGACACCGTCGAGCTGATCATGGCGTTTGAAGAGGAGTTCGGTGCGGAAATCCCGGACGAAGACGCCGAGAAGCTGACGTCAGTCGGCAAGGTGCTTGAGTACCTGTCTGGAAAAGGTTTCGGGCAGGAATAAGCGCCTTTCCCAAACGAACTGAAGCCGGGGTGGATGTTACACATCCCTCCCGGTTTTTTTATATATATGAGGAGCAGGTCCGGCACTGGACGTTGCGGTCAATGACTGCCCGTCTGGGGACGGGAAGCGCTCGGCCTTTTCTTTTGCCCGTTCGCTCATTTGAATTGTGCGGCAAGGCTTAAAAGGGTAATATAACATCCACTTATTTTAAGAGTTCCACCGCCCGGTGGGCAAGGAGAGACGGGTGAGCCATAACATTGACGTGGCCTATGTGGCCGGACTGGCG
>JALHET010000285.1 GCA_022839525.1 Lentisphaerota bacterium | reverse complement strand
CGGCGGTTAACGTTAACGCAGCACAGTGGCGCCGAGGCCGATGAGGAAGAGGCCGAGCAGGGCGTTGAGGGTTCCTGCGAGGCGGAAGAGCGCGGGCCGCCGCGTGATCCAGGCGATGGCCTGCCGCATCTTCCACGGGTAGAGGATCAGGATCATGCCTGTGACGATGCAGAGGTAGGCGAGGGCGACAACCGCCAGCCGCCACAGCGAGGGGTGGACACGGGCGGCGTGCAGGAGCTCATATGGGAAAAGCACCAGGATGCCTCCGAACGCGCGGCAGGTCAACAGGTTGTCTAGCCAGTACCAGGTGAGGGGGATGCAGACCAGCACGGCGATGGGAAGGAATTTTTTGAAAGGCTCCAGAAGATCGAGTTCCATTGTCCAGAGCGCGTATCCGGCCCAGACCCACGCGATGGCGCTGATGATGAAGGCGGCGGCCTGGCTGCGCGGCAAGGCGTTGTAAAACCGTGCAAGCGGCCCGGGCGCCGCAGCGACCGGTATACCCAACAGGAGGCAAACAAGAGCTAACAGATAACACCAGCACGAAAGGGGCATGAGAGACTCCGTTAAAGATGTGGCCGATATTAAAGCACAGGCGGACGTGAAAAGGGAAGAAGGTAATACGGACAGCGCCGCCCGTCAGTGCCCGCCGTCGCTGGGCAGGGGCTTTTTGCGAGAATCGACTTCGAAGTCAAACATCAGCGGCAGGTGGTCGGAGAGGCGCACTTTGGGTATCTTGAAACGCACGGGAGTGATGGAGGGGTCGTAGCAGATGAAATCGAGTTCGCGGCAGGGCGCCCAGCTCGGGAAGGTCGGCGCGTGGCGCACATTTGCGCTCTTGAGCCCGGTCGCGCGCAAGAACATGTGCATTTCCCAGACGCCGGAAAGCGTGTTGAAGTCGCCCGCGACAAGGCGCGGCTTGGCGCAGCCCGCGATCAGGTCGTGCAGTTCCCCGAGCTGGCGCTGGCGCGCCCGTATGCCGAGGGCGAGGTGGACGAGGAAGAGGGTGACGCTCTCGAGTTCGACCTCGATGGCCAGGCTTTTGAACCCGGTCTCGAAATCGTGGAACGCGGTGCGCACGATCGGCTCGCGCGCGAGTACGGCGTTCGCCTGCTTGTTGAGGACAGGAACGTGCCGGCCAAACCCGTTGTCGGAATACTTGGTGCGGTGGCAGTGGTAGAAGTCGAGGTCATGGGCGAGTTCCTCGGCTTGGTTTTTGCGGTGCGTGCGGTAAGAGCCGGTGTCGACCTCAACGAGTCCGATGATGTCGGGATCCATATGGCGGACGAACCGTGTAATGTTCGGGAAATGGGCGGTGGTGCGCAGCAGGGTTTCCAGCCAGGAGAAACGGCGCAGCCGTCCGGTGCCGTATTGGATGTTATAAAGGAGGAGCCTCATGAAACGTGTGCATTTTTTCGCGTCCCGTTTTCCCTACTTTTTTACCGGCAGGGTCGGTGCGAGGTTTTCCAGATCTGTCCAGAGCGTGCCTTCGCCCGCATGGATGATGCGGATGCCGAGTTCCGGGTTGAGCGTGTCCACAAAGGTGAGTTCGGCCAGGGTGGCGGGGTTTTTGAAAACGGCGGAACGCAGCTGCTCGCCGCAGGCTTTCTCGTTGGCGACCATGAACTCCGATTTGACTTTGGCTTCGCCCTGCGCCTGAGTGATGTTGGCCTGAACCGCGGATTTCTCCAAATGCAGGGCGGCCACTTCCAGCGCGGCATTCGCCTGGATGCTGGCGACTTCGTTCCTCGTCTGCGCTCCAATGGTGGCGACCAGTTTCTCGGTTTCCTGCTCCACCTGTTTCTTGAACTGTTCGACCATGGCGGTCTCGGTGTTCAGTTCGGCCTGCTTGCGGGCGGTGGCCTGCCGCGCCTTGTTGGTCAGATCCTTCTCTTTGGCGAGGCTGGACTCCTGGATCGGCAGGAGGATCTCCTTCGGCACTTCCACATTGCGGATGATCGCGTTGTGGATGACGATGCGTTTCTCTTTCAGGACGCGCGTCAATTCGGCGGTCAGCTCCTTCTGGAATAACTGCCGGCCCTCGCCGTCGATGAAATCGCGCGCCCCGTAACTGGAGCCTTTGATGCGCGAGATCGAAAGCACTTGCGGCAGAATGATCTTTTCGACCACGGCCGGAAGGTCGCCGTAAAGCATGTAGATGCGCGCGATGTTTTCGGGCAGCAGTTCGAACTCGACGGTCATGTCCAGCAGAATCTGGAAGCCGTCGCGTGAGGGGAACTCGACGAACCGGTTGATGCCGAAGGCCACGGATTCCGCCGGGACGCTGGCGGACGGCATCTGGGGTTTGCCGGGGTGGGCACTTTCTCTGGCGGCCACCGCAGTGTCCAGCCGGCTGGACGGCGCGATTTTTTTTGCCGCCCGGCGCAGCGAGCCGCCCAACGAATCGGTGGCGGCCGGGGCACTGAGCGCCTGCTGCGAGATGAAGCCGCGGTCGCGGTTTTTCTCAAGGTATTCGTTGCGCTTCTCCTGCTGAACCTGAATGGTGGTTTGCTGAAGCTCATCCAGCGCTCTGCTGGCATTGGAGATCTGGCTCTTGGTGAGCACCACGCTGCCGGAGCGCCCCAGAATCGAGACCTGGTTCATGCCGATCTCCAACACGTCCACCTGATAGGCGCGTGGGTTGATGTAGTAGAGGCCGGGATGGAGCACGTCCTTCATGACGCCCTGCTGGCCGGGGCCCGCGAACTCTCCGGGCTTGACGGGCGTGCCGGTCTGCGAGGTGACGATGCCGACATACCCGATCGGGATGTTGACGGCGTCGAGCAGCGTGATCTCATAGCCCTCCGGGTTGAGACGGTACGTGCCCGGCCCCAGCACATCTTTCCAAACGCCTTTGCAGGTGGTGTCGGAGGCGAGGATCTCCCCCGGGGGAAGTTCCTTGCCGACCTTGGAGGTGACCATGCCGACTTTCCCGACCGGGATGGAGACCGCGGGCACAATGCGCCAGTCATAGTTGACGGGGTTGAGGAAGTGGCGGCCCTCGGGCAGGGGGTCTTTGCGAACCCCCTTCTCGC
>JALHET010000284.1 GCA_022839525.1 Lentisphaerota bacterium | reverse complement strand
GGGCGGTTGATTCCGGCGAGGAAGGTATTAAGGGCGTGACCGTCACGCTCTATCAGGATGTCAACGGTGACGGTAAACTCGACGCTGGTGACACGGCATTGAGCCAGACGTATACCGACAGCAATGGCGGCTACGCTTTCAGCGGCCTGCCCGCTGGCAGCTATATTGTGGTCGAGAACGACCTGCCGGGCTACATCAGCACGGGCGATGTAGACGGTCCGAACGACAACCAGATCTCCGTGAGCGTCAGCGCTGGCGGCAAGGTGACGGGGCGGGACTTCCTCGACGCCAAGACACAGCGTCTCTACGGCTACGCCTATCTGGATACGGACTTGAGCCTGACGCGCAACACGGACGACGGTTCAGTCTCGGGCATGGTCGTGCAGGTCTGGCAGAATGGTGTGCAGATCGCGATGACCAATACCGATAGCAATGGTTTCTACCAATTTCAGAATCTGGTGCCGGGAACCTACGAGCTGCGCTTCATCTGTGACACCACAACCCTGACCGCCATCCCCGCGGCCGGAAGCGGCGCCGCCGACGACATCCAGCGTAACCGTGCGGTGGCGGCCGGTTCCAACTACGCCTCCGTAACCTACGATCTCTATGCGGGCCACGGCATCGGCGCCGATCCCGGTGAACCGGTCAACGCGGGCTTCACGGAGCCAAGCCCCACGAGTTCGGGCGTCGACCTCCAGGCCTACCGGGGGGCGGACGGGGTGTACGTCGAGTTTGTGGCTTACGACGTCGAGGGTGACGGTTACATGACGCTCTACCTGATCGGCCCGGATGGCTGGCCGATCTGGGAGGGCACGACCGAAGTCACGGCCAGTCCGCGCCAGGTCTGCCGCTTCCGCGTGCCGGACCATCTGGTGGGGGTCGGCGGCACCTACGCCTTTGTCGTGCGCGACGAGGTCGGCAAGATCTGGCGCGCGCCCGCGGTGACGGTCAAGCCGTTCGCGGCGGAGATGATCCGGATGTCGCTGGTGGGGGTAACGCTGGCATTCGACAGCCTGCCGGACCGGGAGTACGAAATCCAGTGGACGCGGCGGCTCGGAACCCCCTGGCAGACGGTGACGAACGTGCCGTCTCAGGGCAAGCGCACGACGGTTGTCGTTCCGCATCCCGATAGCACGTCGCCCTCGGGCTTCTTCCGCATCGTTGTGCAGTAGGCGTTGAGGGTCAGCCGCGAGGTTGAAAAACGCGACCGCCCGCGCCCCCGGATTCCGGGGCGCGGGCCGTTTTGATTCGGAGCCGGGGCGCGCCTTTAGGTTTTGAGTTGTCACGTTTTGGGCAATGTGCGACGCTATGCGCATGGAACTTGACGTGACCGCGGCGATGGAAGGATATCGGGGCGACGCCGGATTTGCTTGAGCGGGTGCTGAAACTGTCCGGTTTGGCATCCACAGTTTTCGCTCGTGCCGTCTGACGTTCCGTGACCGCGTCGTGTGTACGGTTCCTGAAGGTGAACGAACAGTTTATATGCACCGCACCCGGACGCATTACGGAGAGTAGGCCAAGGCATCATGTCCGACATCCTTATCACAGGGGCCCGTCAGCACAATCTCAAAAACATCAACGTGCGCATTCCGCGCGATTCGCTTACGGTCGTGACCGGCCTCAGCGGCTCGGGTAAATCATCGCTGGCGTTCGACACGCTCTATGCCGAAGGCCAGCGGCGCTATGTCGAGAGTCTCTCGGCCTATGCGCGGCAGTTTCTGGATCAGATGCAGAAGCCCGACGTGGATCACATCGAAGGGCTGTCGCCCGCGATCTCCATTGAGCAGCGGACGTCCGGAGGGAATCCGCGCTCCATTGTCGCGACGGTCACGGAGATCCACGACTACCTGCGCCTGCTCTACGGCAGCATCGGCCATGCGCACTGTCCCTCCTGCGGCAAGCCGGTGCAGAAGCAGAGCGCGGAGCAGATCGTGGACAGCCTGCTCGCGAAGCCGGCGGGCACGAAGCTGGTTCTGCTCGCGCCGCTGGTGCGCGGACGCAAGGGGCGGCACGAGGACGTGTTCGGGTCGATCCGCCGCCAGGGCTTTGCGCGCGTGCGCGTGGACGGGCACATGCTGGCGCTCGACGATGTGCCGAAACTCGACAAGAACAAGGCCCACACGGTCGAGGCCGTGGTGGACCGGATCGTGGCGGGGGACACGGTGCGGTCGCGCCTGACCGACTCCATCGAGCTGGCGTTGAAACTGGGCGGGGGCGTGATCCGCGTGCAGAGCATTCCGCCTGACGGTAAGGATCGCGAGGAGCTTTTCTCCGAGAAGAATGCCTGCCCAGACTGTTCAATCAGTTTCGAGGAACTCAAGCCGCGCTCGTTTTCTTTCAACAACCCGTATGGCGCGTGTCCGGTTTGCTCGGGGATCGGCGCGCAGTTGGTGTTTGACGAAGAGCGGGTGGTACCGGACAAGCGTCTCTCCTTGGCGGATGGCGCCATCCTGCCGTGGCGGCGCGGCGGGTTCCGCATGGTGGTCTACTACAAGCATCTGCTCAAGGCGGTGGCTGCGGCGTACAACATTGATATGGACACGCCGTATGAGGAGTTGCCGGAAACGTTCAGGCAGGTGCTGTTGCACGGTTCCGGCGAGAAGCCGGTGCCCCTGCGTTTCTGGATGCGCGGGGCTTGGCGTAAGACGGAAAAGCCTTTCGAGGGGGTGCTGCCGAGTCTTGTGCGGCGCTACAGCGAGTCGGAAATCGACGAGGTGCGCGAGAAGCTGAGGCAGTTCATGAGCAGCCAGGCATGTCCCGCATGCCGCGGTGCGCGGCTGCGTCCCGAGTCGCGCGCCTGCACGGTGGCGGGCCATTCTATCGTAGACGTGATGGCCATGACGGTCAGGCAGAGCGTGGCGTTCTTCGAGGGGCTCGAGGTGACGCCGGCCGAGGAGCAGGTCGTGGCGGAGGTGCTGAAGGAGATCCGGCGTCGGCTGAAGTTTCTCTCCGACGTGGGCCTCGACTATTTGTCGCTGGACAGGCAGAGTTCGACGCTGTCGGGAGGCGAGATGCAGCGCATCCGGCTGGCGACGCAGATCGGTTCG
>JALHET010000022.1 GCA_022839525.1 Lentisphaerota bacterium | reverse complement strand
CGCCGTGCGCGGCGGCCGCGGTGCGGCGGCGCATGTCCGAAGTTCTGGAGCGGCATGCGCTGAAGATCGATTACGCGGAAATTGTGGACGCGGAGACGCTGGATCCAGTGGGGGAGGCGCGGAAGGGGAATGTGGCACTGATCGCCGCGTACTGCGGCACGACGCGGCTGATCGACAACCGTGTGTTATAGGTATGGAGACTTTAAAGGGAAAAGAACGGAAGCTGCAGGCGCTGTTGAGGGGTTACGGGCGGGTGGCGCTCGGATTTTCGGGTGGGGTGGATAGCACGCTGCTGTTGCGTGCCGCGCTGGACGTGCTGGGGCCTGGGAATGTGCTGGCGGCAATCGCCGACACGCCGAGCCTGCCGCGCAAGGAGTTCGCGGAAGCCTTGCGGTTGGCGGAGGCGATGGGCGCGGAGTGCGTTGTGATCCATCCGGACGAGTTGAACGATCCGGACTATGTGGCGAATCCGGAGGATCGTTGTTATTTTTGCAAGAAGCACCTCTTTGGAGGCATCGCGAAGGCTGCGGAGGAACGGGGGGGGGCTCAGGTGCTTGACGGCAGTAACGTCGACGATACGGGAGACTTCCGCCCGGGGCGGCGAGCGGCGGGTGAGTTGGGTGTGAAGAGCCCGCTGATGGAGGCGGGACTCACCAAGGCTGAAGTCCGCGCCCTGTCCAGGAATGCGGGGTTGCCCACTGCCGATAAGCCTGCGATGGCGTGTCTGGCGTCACGCATCCCGTATGGCACACCGGTGACGGTCGGGGTGCTGGCTCAGGTGGAGCGGGCGGAAGAGGTTTTGCGGGCAGCGGGATTCGCGCAGTGCCGTGTGCGGCATCACGGCGAGGTCGCGCGGATCGAGGTGCCTGTCGCGGATATGCCGCGCTTGCTGGACGGATCCGTACGCGGGCCGGTGACGCGGGACATTCAGGCGGCGGGGTACCGTTACGTGACGCTCGACTTGCAAGGGTACCGCATGGGCAGCTTGAATGAGGGGGTGCGGGATCAGTAGTCCGTCCGGCTCGTCGTCGGCGGGTCTGTCTGGGCTGTTTTTTTTACCGTGTTTTTTGGGATACCCATGTGCGAAAAAAAGGGCATCCCTCGTGCCGGATATTTTCGATTGAAAAACCGTCCGGTTTTGTTATCCTTATTGATCTTACGTCTGACGACGAAAGCGGGCGTGAAGAGGAGAAGAAGCTTAAATGAGTCAGCATACCAGCTTGAAGGGCTCGGCCAAGATTACGGCAAAGCGCAACGTGTTAAAGCGTTTCGAGCGCGTCAATCTTCTTAAAAAACGCGGTCTGTGGAAAGATGGTGACCGCGGGTTGGGTCTGCGTAAGACCAAGCCGGACGTATAGAAACAGGCCGGGGGTTCGGTCTGGCCGGTTGTGCGTTTTGCCGCATGTGTATTTCCCCGGAGGGGAGCTACGCTTGCGGTTTTTGTGTTTTGGCTGAATGTGTAAAGGAGTCCGTTTCCCTTACTGGGGTGTTACCGTGGCGGTGTGGGCACATAGAGCAGCAGGTTGGGGGCTGTTTCTGGTTGTTCTTGCGTGCTGGGGCGCGGCGCCGGGGATGGCGGAGCAGCAGCCGTACCGGGTGCGCGTGATCGAAGGGCGTGCGGCGGTATACGCCTCGACAAACAGAACTCAAGATGCGGTGGCCTGGTTGCCGGCCGGCACGGAGTTTGCGGTGCGCGGGGATCTGACGGAGGCAACATGGGTGCGCATCGACCCGCCGGATGGCGTGAGCGTGTGGATGTACCGCGAGTTGGTGCGGGACAGCCGGGTTTTGGCGGACGGGAGCAGGATCCGTTCGGGCGCGGGGCTGTCTTTCCCGCCTGTGGCCGGTTTGAACAAGGGCGACCGGGTCGATGTGCTTGGCACTTATGGCGACTGGTTAAAGATTAAACCGCCGCCGGGGGTGGACTTTTGGGTGTTGCGCGATCAGGTGGAGCCGCTGGCTGTCTTGCCGCCGGAAGGGGCTGAGGTGGGTCTGCCTGAAACGGACGCGGCCGCGACGGGAGCGGTTTCGGAGGTGACGGAAATCGTGGTGCCCACGAACGCGCCGGCAGAGATGCCGGAGGGGAGTGTGGCGCGCGTGCGGCCACCTGTGCCGCCGGAGCTAAGCGGTTTCACGCTCGAGGAGGGAGAGGAACAGGGTGTGAGCGTTGTGTTGCGGGGGCTGCTTGATTGGGGCGGGATCGGTGCGGTTTCGGCGCCGTTCTGTCTGGTCGCACGGCAGCCGGATGGCGAGACGCTGCCGGTCTGCCATCTGCTGGCGCCGGTGCTGCCCTGCGGGTCGCACATCGGCGAATCGGTGACGGTTGAGGGCACGCGTTGGCGTGTGAAAGGGTCGGCGCTGCCCATGCTGGTGCCCCTGCAGGTGCGCTTCGGGGAATGAGTGTCGGCGTGTGCGCAGTCTTCTGCGGACGCTTTCCATTTTTGACCGGAGACGCTATAATACGGTTATCCAAAAACGGGTACGGTATGGCTGTTCAAACAACACGACATGTCCGGTGCGGCATTTGCCCCAAGAGATGCCTGATAGCGCCCGGTTTTAGCGGCGAGTGCCGGGTCAGGATCAATGTGGACGGCGTGCTCCGCGCGTCAACCTATGGGCGCCCGTGCGCGGTGCATGTCGACCCGATAGAGAAGAAGCCCCTCTTTCATTTCTGCCCGGGCGCGCAAATCCTTTCACTGGGTTCGGCGGGGTGTAACCTCCACTGCAAGAATTGCCAGAACGCGGATCTTTCGCAGTGCAATCCCGAGGATATGGCCTCCTACAACCTCCCCCCCGGAGAGGTGCCGGCACTGGCGAAGAAGCATGGGTGCGGTCATGTGGCCTACACGTATAACGAGCCGCTCGTGGCCTACGAATACACGCGCGACTGCTGCATCGCCGCGCGCGAGGCGGGCTTGCGCAACGTGCTGGTCACCAACGGCACCATCAATGAGGCGCCGCTGACCGCGCTGCTGCCCTATGTGGACGCGGCGAATGTCGATCTCAAGGGCTTCAGCGAGGCGTTCTACCGGGACGTCTGCGACGGCATGCTGGAACCTGTTTTGAGAACACTCCTGCTGATGCGGCGGGCGGGTGTGCATGTGGAGGTCACCAACCTTTTGATCCCGACGCTCAACGATACCGACGAACTGTTGGATTCCCTTTGCGCGTGGATGCGCGAGCAGGCCGGGGATGAAGTACCGTTGCACTTCTCGCGTTTTTTCCCCTGCTTCCGGATGACGCACCTGCCGCCCACGCCCATCGAGTCCCTGTTGCATGCGCGTGAGCGGGCAAGGGCGGCCGGACTCAAACACGTCTATGTCGGAAACGCCGAGGTGCCGGACGGCGACGATACGCTCTGCGCCGCGTGCGGCGAGCGGCTGGTGGTGCGCCAGAGGTATGTGGTGAGGGAGAACCGGATCACGGCGGCGGGCGCGTGCCCGGCCTGCGGCCGGTGGGTGTACGGGGTGTGGGCGTGACAAAAAGGGTGTTCAGAAGAGGCATGTCCCGCCGCTGTTTTTTGTGGGCAGCGGCGGCGGCGTGTCTTACGGGCGGCGGCGGGCGCGGGCGTAGCCGCGTGAAAGTATTGGACGATGCGTGTGTCGGCCGGATGGCCGCATGGGCGGGTTAGGGGCGGGAACGGAAATGAGAAGTGATTTGCCGGTATGGGTGCTGTGCGTGTGCGGACTGTTCGGCTGTTCGGACGGGGAACCTGTACAGGAGGAGGTTGGGATGACAAAGAAAATCATGGTCTCGCCGCTGGCGGGTCAGTGGTTTGCGGACAGTGAGCGTGCGCTGCGTGAGGAGATTGCCGAGCGCACCAAGGGGATTATGGCGGTGCGCGGTAAAAACGTGTGTGCGGCGGTGGTGCCCCATGCGGGGTACCGCTACTCCGGGCGCGTGGCGGCGGGAGTCTTTCTGAGGATCGATCCGAAACGGTTCAGCCGTGTTGTCGTGATGGGGCCGAGCCATTATGTCGATATGCGCAATCATGTGAGCGTGCCGGACGCGACACACTTCTCGACACCTTTGGGGGAGTTGAAGGCAGACACGGAATTTGTGGCGCGGATGCGCAAGCTGCCGTTTGTGACACACCGTCCTGAGGCGCATGTTCGCGAGCACAGCGACCAGATCCAGTTGCCGCTGATTCAGGCGTGCCTCTCTCCCAACATTCCGGTGGTCTGTATCGTCTGCGGGCAGTTTGACGCATCGAACCTGGTGTCTGCGGCCGCGGCGTTCAAGGAACTGCTGGATGACCGCACGCTTCTGGTGGCGAGTTCAGACTTTACGCACTACGGCGCGAGTTACGGGTATGTGCCGTTCACCAAGGACGTGCAGAAAAATCTGGAGACGCTGGATATGGGGATCTTCGACCTCTTTGCCCGCAAAGATCTGGCGGGTTTTCTGGAACGGCTCGATGAGACTGGCGCGACGGTGTGCGGGCGCGATCCGTTGGCTTTTCTGCTGGCCATGCTGCCGGCGGACGCCAAGGTTGAGCGCACGGCTTATGAAACCTCCGGGCAGATGCTGCACGACACCCGCAACTCAGTCAGCTATATCGGAGCCATCGTGACGGGGACGTGGGCGTCATCGGCAGGGGAAAAGAAAACCGTGGCGGGCTTTGACGGGAAGGTTCCGGATGCGGATTGTGGCCGGCTGCTTGCGTTCGCGCGCGAAACGATCACGCAGGCGCTGAATATGGGCGAGAGGCGTGCCGCGGCCGCGGAACCGAAAGAGGTGACCGCAGGTATGAAGGCGGTGCGCGGCGGTTTTGTGACGCTGCACAAGCGCGGTGAACTGCGCGGGTGTATCGGCGAGATTGTGCCGCGCCGCGAAGTGTGGAAGGTGGTCCGCGAGCAGGCGATCAATGCGGCCTTCAACGATCCTCGGTTCGAGGCGTTGAGGAAGGAAGAACTGGACGAGATCGACATTGAGATTTCGATGCTCACGCCGCCCAAGCCGGTCGGGTCGTGGCGGGAAATTGTGATTGGCAGGCACGGCATAGTGTTAACCAAAAGCGGGCGCAGCGCGGTGTTCCTGCCTCAGGTGGCACCGGAGCAGGGGTGGGGGATCGAGGAGACGCTCACGCACCTGTCGGTGAAGGCCGGGCTTCCGCAGGATGCGTGGCGCGAAGGAGCGGAGTTTCTGGTGTTTGAGGCTCAAGTGATTCACGAGAAGAAATGAGCCTCAAAATCTCTCGGTTTGGCCTTGCAATCGCCGCTCGGAATCGGGTACAGTAATTTCTGTTTTCCCGCTCGGGTGGTGGAATGGCAGACACGCATGTTTGAGGGGCATGTGCCGCGAGGCATGGGGGTTCGAGTCCCCCCCCGAGCACCATATCGTGAAACCGCGTAATGCGTTGCACGGCAACCGGTTCGCGGCTTTTATTTTTTAAATGACCTGTGAGGTCGGCAAAAACGGCGGCATAAAAACAATAATCCTGTTGACGATAATGGATTGCTTCGATGAATGTGTGTAACATATGAAATGGAAACCATATGCAGAAACGGGGCTGGCTATGAAAAAATACGCAGGGTCTGGTTTTACAATGATTGAAATGATGATCGTTGTGTCCGTCATCGGCATATTGGCTGCGATCGCCACGCCTTATTATCTCAAGGCCAGGGAGCGTAGCCACCGCACCTCGTGCATGCGGAATATGCAGAAGATACAGCAGGCGAAAGAGCTGTACGCCATCAACGGGGGCAGCAAGCCAAATGTCACATGGAGTGATATCCTGCCCTATCTCCGCAATCTGCCAAGTTGTCCTTCGGGAGGCGAGTATAAGGGTTGGGAACTTGAAAACCCTGTCTATTGCACCCATCACGATTGGCGCAACAATCCGGACTATGAAGGTTTTGAACCCTGAACCCCGCGAGTGCCGCGGGAGTTAGAGCGTCCATCAGCTCTTGGTCAGCGTGAGGACATCCCAGTTGTTCCGGTAGCCGCCCTCGCGGACCAGCCAGGCGGGGTTGCCCGTGCCGTTCGCGAAGGTGTTCTTGGCCGGATCCCAGTCGAAGCTGGCGTCCCGGACATAGGACATGTTGCAGAGATGGCAGAGGATGGCGGCGCGACCGCCGACATCCTCGTTGGAGCAGGCGCGCTGACGGGACTTGGCGCACGCGACAAAGTCGGCGGGATGGCCGCCTTTGGTCTTGTACAGCTTGGTCGTGTAGGCGCTGTCGGTCAGAAAGGCTTTGCGGGCTTTGGCGAGCGCGCCTTCGAGGGAGCCGGCATCTCCCTTTTTGGAGTAGGTCGAGACCAGCTCTTTGCCGTGTGTCATTTCGAACTTGCCGCGGTTCACGGAGACGGTTCCGTCGGTTCCGTAGAACACGGTGCCGAAGGTGGAGAACGGGTTGTGGGTCAGCTTGACGCCATCCGCGAACTCGAGGACCACGCCGGACTGGGCACGGCCGCCCAGCTTGACATTGGCCTTGTCCTGTTCGGTGCGCTCGGCCTTGGTCACCTTGACCGGCCCGCTGTTGTCCATGTCGAGACCCCACTGGGCGATGTCGAGGTGGTGCGCGCCCCAGTCGCCGCAGTAGCCCGAGCCGAACAGGTCGTCCATGCGCCAGACCATCGGGTAGAAGGTGTGGATGCCCCGCGGGGAGAGCTGGTCGTTGTATTTCACGAGCGGCGCGCCGCCGCACCACATGTCGAAGTCCAGCCCCGGCTCCATCGGGATGTCTTGCGGCGGGTCGAAGTGCGGGCGCGACGGGCCGCCGAAGTTGCAGTCAATGCGGGTGATCTTGCCGATGCAGCCGTTGCGGACGAGTTCGGCGGCGGTGAGGAATTCAAAACTTGAACGCTGCATGGCGCCGGTCTGAAGGATCCGGTTGTACCGCTTGGCCGCCTTCATGACCGCCACGGCTTCGGGGATGTTGTAGGTCAGCGGCTTTTCGCAATAGACATCCTTGCCGGCGCGCATCGCCGCAACGGTGATATAGGCGTGCCAATGGTCCGGCGTGGCGACGCAGACGAGGTCGATGTCTTTGCGCGCGAGCACCTCGCGGAAATCGCTGTAACCCTTGCAGTTGCCCGGCGTGCCCTTGTCCGGGTGGTTTTTGTAGAAATCATCCACCCGCTTCACGCCGTCCTCGCGGCGGGTCTGGTCCACATCGCACATGGCCACGACCTTGACGTCCTGCTGGAGGAAGTTCGCCAAAAGGCCGCGGGACTGAATGCCCAGCCCGATAAAAGCCATGCTTGGCAAATCGTTCGGCTTTGCCGCGCCCGCCCAAATATGGGAAGGAAGGATGAAAGGAACGCTTGCGCATGAGGCGCTCTTCAGAAAGTTTCTGCGTGATGTTGTCATGGCTCCCCTTTTTTTGGAAAACTTTTTCCTTAAATCGAGTCCAAAATAGCAGAGATCGGCGCAACGTTCAATGCTGAACGATGAAATTCGGGGTGGAAAGGAGTCCGGCGAAACGATATACTCACAGCCAAATGACTGACAAAGTGCTGATCATCATACCCACGTATGACGAGCGGGAAAATGTTGCGGCCATGACTGCTGCGGTCCTGAAGGAGGTGCCGGAGGCGAACATCCTCTTTGTGGACGACCATTCTCCCGACGGGACCGGAGCGCTGCTGGATGAGATTGCGGTGCAGGAACCGCGCGTTTCCGTGTTGCACCGGGCCGGCAAGGAGGGGTTGGGGCGCGCGTACATTGCCGGGTTCAAATGGGCGCTCGCGCGCGATTACGAATGGATCTGCGAGATGGACTGCGACTTCTCGCACGATCCCAAAGCCCTGCCGGGGCTGTTGCAGGCGGCGCGGGCGGGCGCGGACTTGGTGCTCGGGTCGCGTTACATCGGGGGCATCCGCGTGATGAACTGGCCCATGAGCCGGCTGTTGCTCTCAACGGGTGCGGCCTGTTACGTGAAGCTGGTGACGGGCATGCCGGTCAACGATCCAACGGGCGGTTTCAAATGTTTCCGGCGCGCGGTCTTGCAGGCGATTGACCTCGACCGCATCACCTCGAACGGCTATTCGTTCCAGATCGAAATGACGCACACCGCATGGATCAACGGCTTTTCGGTTAAAGAAGTCCCGATCACGTTCGAGGATCGCCGCGCGGGGTATTCCAAGATGCGCGCCAACATCGCCTATGAGGCGGTGATGATGGTCTTCCGGTTGTGGATGCGGTGCGGGTTCCGCCGGTCGCCGCGTCCGAGGGCTGGGCAGTGAGCAGCGCGCTGTTAAGCGCGTGGCTCCGCGAACTGCGTCCGGCGCAATGGGTCAAGAACGGCGTGGTTCCGGCCGCCTATCTCTTTGCCCGGTGGGATCCGGGCCAGCAGGCCAATGTGCAGGGCTTCAGGCCGCTGGCGCTCGAGGCGGTCGCCGTGGCCTGTTTCTGTTGCGTCTCCAGCGGCATGTATCTGATCAACGATGTGCGCGACATTGAGGCCGACCGCGCGCATCCGGTCAAACGGCTGCGCCCCCTGGCCTCCGGTGTGATCGGCGTAAACGCCGCGCTGACGGTTGCGGCGTTCTTGTTGCTGGCCGGGATGGCGGGGTCGCTGACGTTGCCGCTGGCGTTCACGTGGGTCTTGGGCGGGTACGGCCTGATGCAGTTCGCCTATACGTTTTCGCTCAAGCGCATCCCGTACGTCGACGTGTTCGTGATCGCGACGGGGTTTGTCCTGCGGGCGATCGCGGGCGCGGTCGTGTTGGCCGTGCGCATCTCGCCGTGGCTGTTGCTCTGCACCTTCCTTTTGGCCCTCTTCCTCGCCCTCTGCAAGCGACGGCACGAGAAAAACCTGCTGGAGGATGCCGGAGCGCAACACCGGGAAGCGCTGTCCGGTTATGACCGGTACCTGCTTGACCTCCAGATCGCCATTACCGCATCGGCCACGCTGGTCTGTTATGCGATGTACACGCTTTCGGAGGAAACGGTCCGGCGTTTCGGAACCAACAGCCTAGGCCTGACGATCCCATTCGTGGTGTTCGGGCTCTTCCGGTATCTCGAACTGGTCTACCGGCACGATGAGGGCGGGCGGCCCGAGAAAGTTCTTCTGACGGACAAGGTGCTGATCGGCACAGTGGCCTGTTATCTGTTGACCGTTCTGGCGGTTTTCCTTTCGGTGTAGCGGGTGAGCCCAAAGGAACAAACGAAGTGGGCAACGTCTTAAATAGAGTGTTGAACGTTGAGAGCTGAGAGTTCAAACGCTCAACGCTGAACGCCCAACGTGCAACGTTCGGGTTATGGACGAGAAGGAAAAGGCAACCCTGCATGATTGCGGAGATCACCGACCTGTGAGCGGCCACCCATGACGAGCCAGTTCCTCGAAACGCTAACGAGCCGTTACCATGCGTATGTGGATAATTTCCGCGACGGTACGGGCGTGTTGCCGCAGATGCACCAACTGAAATGGGATCACACGCGCCATGTGGTGAAAAATGCCAGTCGCATCATGTCCGGAGAAGGGTGGTCCCGGACGGAGCGTCTGGAGGGTGAGGTCTGCGCGCTCCTGCATGACGTGGGACGCTATTCGCAACTGAAGGAATACGGTACCTTCCGCGACGCGGAATCGATCGATCATGCGGTGCGGGGTGTGGAGGTGATTGAGGCGGAGCGGCTGTTGGACGGGGCCAGCGGAGAGATGCGCAAGCGGGTTCTGACGGCCGTGGCGTTGCACAATAAGAAGGAGGTGCCCGCCGCGCTGGATGACGCGACCGCGCGGCTGGCCTATCTGGTGCGGGATGCCGACAAGCTCGACATCTTCCGGGTGCTGGAGACGGTCATCGCGGACGGCTCCTTGGAAAACAATCCCGAAATCGCGTGGGGGTTGCAGGTTAGGGGGGCGCCGACGCCGGAGGTGGTGGCGTCCGTGCGGGTGGGGCAGCCGGTGGATTACGAAATGGTGCGGAACCTCTCCGATTTTGTGCTGATCCAAGTGGGTTGGCTGATTGGCGGCTTCCGGTACGCCACATCCATGCGTTTGGCCGTGGAACGCAAGGTGCTGGAGTTCCGCGAAGGCTTCCTGAAATCGCTCAGCGATGATCCGGGTGTGGGGGTGTGTTGCGAAGCGGCGCGGGCGTATTTGACCCGGCAGGCAGGTGTCGGATGAAAGCGCTGGTCATGGTGGCTCCGACGGTAAGCGGGGGGACGCGCGACAAGGTGCAGGCGGCTTTGCGCGACCGTTTTTCCTCGGCGGGGTTCACGCATGAGTGGGCCGAGACCCCGGCCGCTGACGCCGTTCCGGAATTTGTCCGCGGGCGTTTGCGCGACGGGGCCGACTGTGTGGTGGCCGTGGGGGGCGACGGTACGGTTTCGGCCGTGGCTCATGCGCTGGTCGACGGCTCGGTGCCGCTCGGCATCGTGCCCGCAGGGACGGGGAACCTTGTGGCGCGCGAGTTGGGTATCCCGCTCGGTGTTGAGGCGGCGGTCGGCGTGCTGGCAGGTTCGCGGAACACCCGGAAACTCGATGCGATGCAGATGGGGGGATACACCTATCTCCTGAACGCGGGAGTGGGCATCAATGCGGAGGTCATCAAACGCACGACGCGTCTCGGGAAAAGCCTGTTCGGGCTTTCCGCCTATGTGGGCACGGCGGTGTGGAAGGTGCTTCAGGCGCGGCCGCAGCGGCTGGAGGTCACGGTTGACGGTGCGGCGCGCGTTTATGAGGCCACGGATGTGCTGATCTCGAACTGCGGGGCACTGGCGCGGGGCCTCCATCCCAACGGGCCTGACATCCGGGTGGACGACGGGGTGATCAACGTGTGCGTCATCTGCATGACGAGGCCGATCGAGTATCCGTGGTATTACGTTCTGAAGAGCCTCCGCCTGAAACACGCCGACCGGATCATCCACGAGTTTGAGGCCAGGCAGAGCGTGACCCTCCGCAGCGATATCCCCCTCGAGGTTCAGGCCGACGGCGACATCGTTGGCGCCACGCCTGTCACGGTCGACGTGCGGCCCCGCGCGCTCACGGTGATCGTTCCGTAGCCGGGGGAGCGGCGGTTTTCCGGCATATCAGCCCAGCGCCACATCAAGAAACATCATGACGGCGAATCCTATCATGACACCCAAGGTGGGCACATCCGACCCGCGCGTCTGCTGCGCTTCGGGAATCAGCTCTTCGGCGACCACGTAAATCATGGCGCCGGCCGCAAAGGACAGGGCGTACGGCAAGGCCGCCGACATGGAGGTGACGGCCAGCGCGCCGACCACGGCTGCAATCGGCTCCACGACACCCGAAGCCTGCCCGTAGACGAACGCTTTCCACCGTGAGAAACCCTCGCGCCGCAGCGGGATGGAAACCGCTGCGCCTTCGGGGAAGTTCTGGAGGCCGATGCCCAGCGTCAGGGCGATCGCGCTCCCCAGCGTCGCTCCGCTGCCGTCTCCCGCCAATGCGCCGAAGGCCACACCGACCGCCAAGCCCTCGGGGATGTTGTGCAGGGTGATGGCCAGCACCAGTAGCACACTGCGCCGCCAGTGCGTGTGGATGCCCTCTGGCTCGGCATGGTGATGCCCCCCCGGATGGAGATGCGGCAGGAGTTTGTCGGAGAGCCAGAGGAACCCGCCCCCCGCCAGAAATCCGGTCACGGCCGGCAGCGTGCCGGAACCGCCCGCTTTCTCGGCCATCTCGATGGCCGGCGCGAGCAGGGACCAGAACGAGGCCGCAATCATTACGCCTGAGGCAAATCCCAACATGCCGTTGAGCACGTTCCGGTTGATAGTCTTGAAAAAGAAAACCAACCCTGCGCCGAGTGCCGTGACGCCCCATGTGAAAAGCGACGCGAGCAGCGCTTGCGTCACATGTCCGTATGCGTTCAGGAAATCGCTCATGGTTTCTTCCCCGGATTCAACCTGACGGACGGCACGGAGGCCGTCCCTCCATTCCTTAATCGTTCACGCGCTCGATGCTCGCGCCGAGGCGGCAGAGTTCGGTCTCGACCGACTCGTAGCCGCGGTCGATGCTGCCCGCGTTGTGGATGACGGTCTCGCGTTTGGCGCACAGGGCCGCAACGAGCAGCGCCATGCCCGCACGGATATCGGGGCTGGCCACATGTATGCCGTGGAGCTGCGCAGGCCCCGTCACCACCACGCGGTGCGGGTCGCACTGCACGATCCGTGCGCCCATGCCGATCAGATGATCCACGAAATACATGCGGCTCTCGAACATTTTTTCGAAGAAAAGGGTGGTGCCGCGCGTCTGGGTGGCGAGCACGATCAGGATGCTCATCAGGTCGGAGGGAAACATGGGCCAGGGGCCGTCTTCGATTTTCGGGATCGCATCGCCGAGGTCGTAGGCGGTCTTGAGACGCTGCCGCGCCGGTAGCCGGAGGGTTTTGGTTTCAGGGTCGATGCTCCAGCGTGTGCCGAACCGCTTGAACGGCCTTTCAAGCACCTCGAAATCGGCGGGTTCGACATCCTCGATCGTCAGTTCTCCGCCGGTGACCAGGGCTGCGGCCAGGTAGCTTCCCGCGTCGATGTAATCCGGGCCGATCCGCTGTTCCGTACCGTGCAGCGACTCGACGCCCTCGATGGTCAGGCGGTTTGTGCCGATGCCCGCGATCTTGGCGCCCATGGCGTTGAGCATGCGGCAGAGGTCTTGCACATGCGGCTCGCAGGCGGTGTTGTAAAGGACGGTCGTGCCTTTGGCCAGTGCGGCGGCCATGATCAGGTTCTCGGTGGCGGTCACGCTGGCCTCATCCAACAGGATGCGTTGCGCCTCCAGCCGTTTGGGGGCTTGGAAGAGATACGCGCTGGTCGTGCGCACCGCCGCACCGAGCTGGCGGAAACCCACGAGGTGGGTGTCGATGCGACGGCGGCCGATCACGTCCCCGCCCGGCGGGTAAAGCTTGGCCGATCCGCAGCGGGCCAGCAGCGGGCCGGCGAAAAGGATCGACGAGCGCACTTTGCCGCAGAGCGTTTTGTTCAGATGGGTGTTCTTGATCCGTTTGGCGCAGATGCGTACGGTGCGCGCGTTGCCGTCGAGGTCGACATCCACGCCTATGTCGCTCAGCAACTCCAGCATGGTGCGCACATCGGCGATGAGCGGCAGGTTGCGCAGGGTGACGGGTTCGGAGGTCAGCAAGCTCGCGGCCAGCATCGGCAGCGCGGCATTCTTGTTGCCGGGTGTGCGGTGGGTGCCGTTTACAGGACGGCCGCCTTTGATAACGAATTTGGACATAAACGGAAAGCCGGTTGGCAGGGATGATGGGTTCAACGGTTCACGGGTTCTTGAAACACAGATAGCAAAGCAAAAAACGCGGCAAAAGAAAATCTTAAACATCGGCATCCGGTCATCCGGTCGGTTTCCGCGCATTGCGGAGAAACCGTTTTCCCGGAACGGGCAGGAAAAGCCCTCATTAAGGAGCAGGCCGTATGATGAGGGCAAAAACAGTCAGATGTGGTTTGCGTCGGGTGGGCGATGCGGCTATGATACGGGGAATGGCGGAGACAATAGGCAAGGGTGGAAAACGGCGGACGATTGTGCGTGCGGCGGTACGCGTGTTGGTGTGCGTTGCGGCGGCGGTCTGCGCGTTGCAGGTCACGGGCCCGGCGTGGCGTGCGGTGGTGTTGCCCTCGCTGAGCCCGTTCACGGCCTTGCTGGCGGTGGCGGCCGGGGCGGGCGGGGTGTTTCTGTTGGGTGCGGTGGCGGTCGGGGCGGTGTGTGTTTTCTTTCCGCGGTTCTTCTGCCGCTGGGTGTGTCCGGCGGGAACCTGTCAGGATGCGGTATCCGGGTGGGTGCCGCGCCGGGTGTGGGTCGGACGCGTGCCGCAAATCGGAGTGTGGCTGGTTTTTGTCGGTGTGGGCGCGGCACTGGCGGGTTACCCGCTTTTCGGCTGGCTTGACCCGCTGGTGATTTTTCATGCGGCCTTCGGGCTGGTCGGAACGCGCCCCGGAAGCTTGGATTGGCTGGCGGCGGCGGGGTTGCCGCTGTTGCTGGCGGGCGCGCTGGTTGCGCCGGGGCTCTGGTGCGGCAAGCTCTGCCCCTTGGGCGCTACGCAGGATTTGCTGAGGCGGCTGGCGCGGCGGAAGGCGCGGGTGGAAACGGGTGGCGGAACTGGGGCGGGACTGGCGAGCCGGCGGGTTTTCTTGGGGCTGGGGCTGGGGGCTGGGTACCGGCTGGCGTTGCCTCCGGGACGGGAGTTTCGCGCGGAAGTGATCCGTCCGCCCGCGAGCGGGCACCCGGCGCGCTTCACGCGGCTCTGCGTGCGGTGCGGAAATTGCGTGCGGGCGTGCCCGAACGGGATCATCCGGTTCGGCGGGACGGGTGCGGGGTGGGCGGGGGTTCTGGCTCCGGAGGTGAGTTTCGAGGGCGACTACTGTCCCGTTTCGTGTACGGTCTGCGGCCAGGTATGCCCGACCGGCGCGATCCCGCGTTTCACGCGGGAGAACAAGTCCAAGACGCCGATGGGGTGCGCGAAGGTGAATGCGCAGGCTTGTCTCTTGGGAGAAGGGCGCGAGTGCGGGTTGTGCGTGGGGGTTTGCCCGCACGCCGCGCTGGATCTGAAATGGGATCCGGTGGAACTGGCGAGCAGCGTGGTGGTGGACGCGAAGGCGTGCACGGGGTGCGGGTCTTGCGAGTACGTGTGCCCCTGTGTGCCCAAGGCGATCCGCGTGCGGGCGGTTTAGCCGAGGGTGTCG
>JALHET010000283.1 GCA_022839525.1 Lentisphaerota bacterium | reverse complement strand
GGAACAGTTAATATAAAAAACGACTTAGGAGAAAAGAAATGCATAGTGAGGGGAAGAAGAAATGATTCGCACAACTCGGCCACCGGTACGGGTCGGAATGGTTGGTCTGGGACGGGCCGGATTGGAGATGCATGTTAATGAATTGGCGCAGTATACAGACCTGTTCAAGATCATCGCGGTGTGTGACCCGATTAAAGAGCGCCGCGACTTAGCAGTAGAACGGCTATCTGAGTGCCGCACGTACCGGCGTTACGAAGATCTCCTGGCGGATCCCGATGTTGAACTAGTCGACATCGCCACGCGGTCTGACGAACATGCGGCACATGTGATGCAGGCGTTGAAAACGAATAAATGGGTCAATGTCGAACGGCCTTTTTGTTGCGATTATGACGAGGCGATGGTGTTGCGTGCCGCAGCGATTAAGGCGGGGAACCGGCTGTTAGTCCGGCACAACTACCGGTATGAGCCAGCCTTCCTGCAGGTGAGGGAAGTGATCGAGTCTGGCGTTCTGGGCGATATCTATGACATCAAAATCAGGCGTGGCGTATATGAGCGTCGCGATGACTGGCAAACGGTCAAACGGTGTGGGGGCGGAACCGCGTTGACGTGGGGAACTGCGTTTCTCGACCAGGCCTTGGAATTGTTGCGGACTCCGCCGGTCAAGGTGTGGTCGGATTTCAAGCGCGTGGCATCGGTGGGGGATGCGGAGGACTATATGCGCATCATCCTCCGCAACTTGGCGGGTTTGACGGTTGACCTTGAGGTGTCCGGAGGGCGTATCGGATCGCTGCCCCAGTTTATCGTTACGGGGGTGAAGGGCTCGTTTACCCTCTATCCAGACGCCACAGAGGGAGTGCTGCGTTATTTGGATCCCAAGCAAAAACTGGCTCGTCGGCGCTCAAGCGTCCGTACGCCGCCGCTTGGCAGTTTCGGAACGGCGGAAACGCTACGCTGGCTGGAGACTCAGATACCGGTTGCTCCTAAGGCAGATTCTGGAATGGCGCTCATTTGGGAACACGTCTTCAGTGCGATCCGCGAGAACAAAACGTACCCGATTCCCTTGGATACCGCAATCGAGACCATGCGCATCCTGACTCTGGTTAAAAAAGAGAGCCCGTTCGCCTAGCATGTCCCGTTCACGTGTGGGCATGATGACACGACTTGCGGCGTTGCGGCCTTCCTGTTCGCCGTGCAGCTGATCACACGTTTGTCGGTGACGATCCAGTTCATCGCGATGTCGTGGGGTTCCTGCGGAATGGGTTCCTTGAGCACTTGCCAGTCGTAGCAGATGCCGATTTTCGGGACACTTTTTGATGTTTTCCCGAGGATGTGATCGTAGTGGCCCGCTCCGTACCCGAGTCTCCCCCCATGGGTGTCGAACGCCAGTCCCGGTAAAACAAACGCATCAACGTCCCACGCGGTGACAGGAATCCGTATGGCGGGCTCCCGGATGCCGTGATGGCTCGTGATCAGTTTCATGCGCGGATTGATTTCGTAGAGCTTGTAAGCCTTTTCCGTTGTGCTCCAGGCGGGCACGCACACTTCGCGGCCCGCCTCCCAAACTGTCCGCGCAATATAGCGAGTCGGGATTTCGTTTTTGGTGCTGAGGTAGATGCACACACGCCATGCCCGGAGCAACAGGTCGACCGGTTTTCCAAAAACTTTTTCGCAGATCGCCTTACCTGCGGCCCGCCGCTCCTCTTGGGTGACTTCGTGGCGTTTTTCCCGCATCTGCGTGCGGATTTCGTCTTTAGTCATCATATTCCGCGCCGCGCGTCGGGCAGTTGTTTTTCCAGCGTCTCACGCAGAACCTCGAGCTTTTCCCGCAGCGAATACGGCGTATAGACATAGTCCTGCTCGTATTGGAACCCCAGACGTGCGTCCCGGGTCGCGGCGAGCAGGGAAAGCTCCGTACGCGCGATTTCATCACGCAGAAGGGTTTCCATCTGATCCAGAAGCGCACGGGCTTTCACGCGGTCTTTTTCCGTTGCCTGCCGGAAACGCAGATCCTCGAACTCCAAGATCGCGCCATCGCTGGCCATCATGCGTTGCAACTGTTCGGCCACGACCACTTCGCGCACAGCCTGCTGACGTTTGCGCGGCGGGCTGGCAAGCGCGGCGGCACGGTACAGTTTCAGCCCCTCCTCCATGCGATCCGCGGCCAGTCGCAGGTATTTCAAAAAAACCGGCAGCACGTTCGTCTCTTTTCCGACATCGACGCCGGTGGCGGCCCGGGCATACTGCTCGGCTCTGTTGACGGTGTTGGTGAAGTCGGGATAGAAGACCATGCGGGAAACGGTGAACGGCCAGCACGGGTTGACCCCGCCGCCGAAGTATCCTTTCCATTTCCCGTAATCGGTCCAGGAATACTTGAAGGTGACGGTCCGTTCCGGCTGTTCCCGGAAAAAAAGCGGATTGGCGACCGCATGGTTTGTCCCCATGTTCGGCCCGGTGTCGGGCACGAAACGGATCGCCTGGCTGAACAGGTTCCACGCTTCCACAGCCAGGTCTTTCCCCTCGTGGCCGAAGATGCGCGCGGCGATCGCGGGTAAAAGTTTATTGAACGGGATTTCTTCGCTCCAGCACGTCCAGGCGCGAAGCTCGGAGATGAAGCTCGGGCTGTAGCCGCTGCTCCAACTTTCGAGCGTACCGTTGACTTCGTGTTTTTCAAGTGCCTTGTACCGGGCGTGCCATTGGTACGGAAACGGAAGGTAAGGACTGGTGCCGTACTGCCAACTGGCGAACGTGTCAACTTTAGAATACACCTTCATACCCCGTTGCCGGGCTTCCTCGATCTGCGCATGGGTCACCTCGGCGGGGCCGATCTGGGACAGGGAGTAATCCCGCAGGTAACTTTTGAGCCCGTCAATCTCGAAGCTCTTCCCGTTCTCCCACGTGAGCAGGGGGATCGAGTCGGCAGGTAACTGCCGGATGAAGTAGCGCTTCATCTCAACGTTCTGCGGACGGAAGTCGATGTTGGGACGGAAGTCGATGTTGTATTCCCAGGGGAGAATCTCGATGGCGGGATTCACGCGGTGGCACTCCTCGGCCACGATGCCGACCGCCTTGCTCCAGTTGCGCGCCCAATCCTCCAGGTATTCCCGGCTTGCGCCGCGGCCGCCGCCCCATTTCTTGTACCAGAACCCCTCGGTCAGCAGGATGTACCCCTGAATGTCGGGGAACGCTTTCACGATGTCCTGCACCAGCTTCCGCAGCCCCGCCTCACTCTCCGGTGTCCCCATGTACTGGTAGATGACCGGCGCGTAGACCTTGATCCCGAAGCGTGCCGCCCGGTTGACCAGATCCCGCATTCGGGCCGGATCCTGTTTGCGCACTTGAAATAACAGGCGCGCGTAAAACTCCGTCGACGTCTCGGCCGTGGTGCGGTCGCCGTTCGGGTTGGCGTAGACCGAGGCGAAAATGGCGTCAAACCCGTCGTGGGACAGGTGCGAGAGCAGACGATCGGGCCACTCCATCCACCCCATCCAGGACGCTGTAGAGGCTGTGCCGGACCGTTTTGAGGTTTCTGGGCAGGAAGGGAGCCTCGCGCAGATTCATCCGGGCCTCCAGGTTGTAGAGCCCGTACATGACGCCCCGCTCGTCATAGCCGCATACCGTCACCCCTTTCGGGGAGGCGGAGATCTCGTAATCTTTCGGTCCCTTCAGCGTTGCCCCGTATCCGGGGAGCTGAGCGCGCGTTCCCGCCACGATCGACCGGTTCGGCACACCCGGCAAGGCCGGAGGCGTTTCAAGCCCGACGTGAACGCCCATGGACGTCTTTAAGTAGTCCTGAAAATCATGCACGGCTGTCTTCAGCACCTCTGAAGCGTTCGGCTGCCAGAACATGGTCCAGCCTTGATCCGGCAGCGCGAACTCGGTGTTCAGGAGCGCGGCCTCCGGTGCCCGTCTGCCCTTGACATGCACAGGGTTTTCCGACAAGCGCTTGTGGTAGGCGTACGTTTCCTCAGGCGGCAGCACCCGCTCGATTTCACGGGCGAACGCTTTCGTGCTGATGCTTTTGCACCTGCGGCTCCCGGGCGGGATGCTTCTGCAGGACACGCTGGACGAAAGGGTGGCGCCGATCACTCCGGTCGAGGTGCCGGCCATGAAGGCCCGGCGGGTGAGATTGTTTCCAGACATCGTTTTCTCCTTGAGACCCGTGTGCAGAACAAGCGATGAAAATATGTTAGAAAAATACTAAATCCAAACAAGCATGGCAAGACGACAAAATGATTCCCTTCTGTTCTCCTTACGGCGTTTCTCCCGGCTTCACCGGCTCCGTGCGGCGGGCAGTTGTTTTTCCAGCGTCTCATGCAGAACCTCGAGCTTTTCCCGCAGTGAGAAAGGCGTGTAGACATAGTCGCATTCGAACTGGAAACCGAGACGCGAATCACGGGTGGAGGCGAGCAGGGAAAGCTCCGTGCGGGCGATCTCGTCACGCAAAATGGTTTCCATCCGGTCGAGTATGGCCTCCGCTTTCGGCGAGTTTGGTTCTGTGGCATGTTGCAGGCGGAGGTCTTCGAATTCGAGGATCGCGTGGGCGCTCAGCAACATGCGTTGAATCTGCTCGGCCACGACGACTTCGCGCAGCGCGCCGGCACGCTTATGGGCTGGGCTGCGCAAGGCCGCCGCCCGGTAGAGCTCCAATCCCTTGCCCAACTGCCCGGCAGCGAGCCGGAGGCGTTTCAGGAACAGGGGGAGGACTTTCACATCGCCGGCTCTTTCTATTCCGGAAACACTCCGGGCGTAGAGTTCCGCCTTGTTTGTCCGGTTTGTGAAGTCGGGGAAGAACACCAGACGGGAAACGGTAAACGGCCAGTAGGGATTCATCCCCCCTCCCAGATATCCGGCCCGCTTATCGTGATCCTTCCACGAGCGGGTGTATGTGGCGGTGCGGGCAGGAGGCTCCTGAAAGAACAGCGGGTTCCCGGTCGCATTGCTGGTTCCCATTGTCGGGCCGGTGTCCGGCACCAGACGGATCGCCTGACTGAAGAGGCTCCACGCCTTCAGGGTTAGATCCCTTCCCTCAACTCCGAAATTGCGGGCGGCGATCGCGCCAAGCAGTTCATCGAGAGGCGGCGCGTCAGTCCAGCAGAACCAGCTCCGCAACTCGGTCATAAAACTCGGCGTATACCCGCTAGACCAACTCTCCATGACGCCGTTCACACCGTACTGTTCCAGCGCTTTGTACCTGTCGTGCCACTGGTAGGGGAAGGGATGATAGGGGACGATCTGCAACTGCGCGCCGCAGAGAAAGGTGTCGGCGTTGGTATAGACTTTCATGCCCCGCTGCCGTGCTTCCTTGATCTGGGCTTGGGTCACCTCCGCGGGCCCGATCTGGCTGATCGAGTAGTCGCGCAGGTGGCCTTGCAGACCCTCAATTTCGAAACTCTTCCCGTTCTCCCACGTGAGCAGGGGAATCGTGCCGGAAGGGAGCTGCCGGATGAAGTAGCGCTTCATCTCAACGTTCTGAGGACGGAAGTCGATGTTGTATTCCCAGGGGAGAATCTCGATGGCGGGATTCACGCGGTGGCACTCCTCGGCCACGATGCCGACCGCCTTGCTCCAGTTG
>JALHET010000282.1 GCA_022839525.1 Lentisphaerota bacterium | reverse complement strand
CAGGGTACCGCCATCAACCGCGACCTCCCCATACTGCCCCGCCGCCAGCGTCGCGAGATTCGAGCCAACCTTGATAACGTTCTGGGTCGCCGCCGTGAACACCGGCGCAAACATTGCCGCATTATTCGTTGTTTCAGTAAGTTGCCAAGTGAGTTCATCCGTCGCGTTGACGAGTCGGCCGCCGTTAACGAAGACAACCTTCACTCCCTTCGCGATCGAGAGCGTTCCGCAGGTAAGCGTCACGCCGTCGATGACGAGCGTTCCGGACTGCACTTCGAAATCGTGGATCGCCGAGGCCTTGACGCTCAACGTGCCAGTTCCCGTCTTGACGATACGGAGATTCGCATTGTCAAAAACTTCACCCTCTAGCCCACCGTCCGTATCACCCGTTCCGAAGGTCAGTGTCACCGGCCCATTTGTGATGGAAAGCGCGGAACCTGCGGCCATATAGAGGCCGTTCAGCTTCTGTGACTGGCAGAGGTCGAGCACGTAACCGTTTCCGGCCTCGATGCGGAGCTCGCCAGTCTGGGAACCGTACGGTAGCACATCTTCGACTTCCGCCGAAAGAGTCGTCGGCGTTTGCGCCACCAGGCGAGTGTTGCCGCTATGGTGCCAGTCCATGAGTGCCCGGTTAAGCCGGAAAGGAACGCTAACTGTCCTGTATGTCTTGAAAATGACATCGCACGCCCCCGTCGTACAACCGCGCCCCTTATAGGTGGGGGAACTGTTGAAAAGATTGAACCTCGAACCATTTGCACCGCCAGCGATAACAATCGGCGTTCCATTCACACCTTCAAAAATCGTGCTCGAGTCCACCGATTTGGTAGCGAATGCCGCCTGGTCGTTCCAGAAGATCCGGTATTCGGCGTCGGTCTCCAGAAACTTGACCCGCATCGGCTTCGCGTTATCATTGCACAGGGCAGTGAACGTCACCGCACTGTTCTTCCCGATTTCCAGGACATCGAAGACACCGGTAGAAGTAGCGGCGTTAGCCTGAAGCGTAAGACTGTGGACAAGGGCTTCCGAACCGTTTTTCACAACGAACTTCGCGCTCTCGCCGCCACCATTGTCACCGATGTAGATGCGGGCACGCACACCTTGAAGCGCAAACGAGTTGAGGTAGCCGTTACTGATGGTCAGCATGCCCGTGTCGCCAAGATTCGGCGCAAGCCGAATGGCTGAGAGCATTTTGGTCGGCACACCGTTGTTGTCAAGCACGAGCACATTCCAGGCCTTCGAGCTGTCCGGTGTGCCGTTGGTACAGCAGACGTTCATGTCGCCGTGGATGACGACTCCGTCACCGTGCGAATCGCCAGTATGCCAGTTCGTGCAGGAGTTGTCGCCATAGGCGAGATTGACGACATCGCCTTGAGCGACCTCGAGATATCCGTCGTGCCACGGCTGCTCCGCAGCAAAGACCGTTTTCAGGGAAACAAACGCCAGCGCGGCAACCGCCGCGGACGAGACCGACCTACTGATCTTCATCATGGTTTTTCTCCTTCCAGTGTTTAGTGCCCATTCTTTTAATTAGGCATGCCCCCAGCCGGGTTCATAGTCGCGGCTCCAGTATTTCATCGCCTCTTTCTCTACCGGAATACCGGTCACGGGATCGATGTTGAGCGCGAGACCCGACCGGACGGAGAGGTTGCCTAAATGTGTCATAAGCGACGAGCGCACCGAATCGACGACAGGCGAGTGGACCTTCGACGGATCGTGCACGCGCACCGCGTCAAGGAAGTTCGCGATGTGCCGCTCATCCAGCGCGGGTTTCCACGGAACGCCAGGTGCCGCATTGATTCCGTTAGGATGCCATTCTTTGACAATCTTGCCCTTCTCGTTGTAGAGAATGACGTAATCGTGCGGGTGAAAGAACATCGAGCCCTTCGTGCCGCAGATCATCGCGCCGCCATAGATGTCCATCTGTTTTTTGCCGGGGAGGCACGAGAGCCCCTCCCAGACGATCATCTTGTCGCCCGGAAAGACCATTGAGAGCATCTGTGTGTCCGGCCAGTCCCAGCCGGGATCGCCGTTCGCGCTCGCGCCCAGCGCGGAAACCTTTATCGGGAGATCGAGGCCCATCGCCCAACGCGCCACGTCCACGTAATGCACCGCGTTGTTGGCGATTTCGCCCGTACCGTACTGGAAACACCAATGCCAATTGTAGTGTACGACATTCGTCTTGTATGCGTCGCGCGGTGCCGGCCCCTGCCACAGCTCCCAGTCGAGCCACTCGGGAACCGGTGCTTTCACGCGCGGGCCGATCGGCTTGCGGTTGTTTTGGTACCAGCACCGGGCGTACTTGATCTCGCCGATGATATTTGCGCGAAGCGCGTCGACGGCTGGACGGTACGCCGCCGAACTCCGGCGCTGGTTGCCCATCTGGAACACGCGCCCGGTTTTTTTCTGCATGTCAATGAGGATATCGCCTTCGGACGGCGTAAACGTGCAGGGTTTCTCGCAGTAGATATCCTTGCCGGCCTCCATCGTCATCCACGCCATTGGCGCATGCCAGTGATCAGGGACTTCCGCGAAAACAACATCGACATCCTTCATCGCCAAAACGCGACGTATGTCCGTCGCCTTCTTCGGCAGATAGCCGGCGATTTCGTTCACCTTCGCAGCGGCCCAGTCCTGCGCCCGGCGGTCGGGATCGCACACATAGGCAATCTCGACACCCGGCATCTTCGCGGACCAGCGCATCAGTTCTTGTCCGCGCCCCTTCTCATGGACGCCGGCAAAGCATACTCGCACGCGATTCGACGGTGCATCCGCGCCCCACAACGTGCGCGCCGAAGCGATCATGAACCCCGCTGCCGCGCCACTCTTCAAAAAATTCTTTCTCGATATCATTGCTCACCCCTTTGAAACGTGCGGCCTTCCTCACGCAAGTTTTATACCCGAAACAGGTAAAAAGCTCAATTCTAACGGAGTACAGTGTACTCAGCATTTATCCGGGCCGAAGGCCCTGAAAACAACAAGCGGCGCCGACGCGGCGAGGGCAAACGGGGCCGACGCGGCGGGAACGAAAAACTGGTCACCACGAGTCAGCGGTACGTCCCCGGCCGCAGAAC
>JALHET010000281.1 GCA_022839525.1 Lentisphaerota bacterium | reverse complement strand
CGCTCTCGGTGTATGCGCTGACCGTCTCGTGGGTATCGGCTCCGGTTCTCGCGGTGGCGGTTGTGCTGGTCAAGCTGCTGCTGACGAAACAGTGCCGCTGGTATGCGATGTTCGCCTTCTGCGCAGGTTCCGGCTATCTTTGGCTGGCGGCATGGAACGTTTTCGTCTACGACATGTTCTCGTATCTGCGGGCGGCCCTGCCGATCCTGTTGTGCAGCCTGGGGATGGCGGGATACACGTGGGCACTGGATTTCTACCGGCGGAACCTGCCGGCGGTAAAGACAGAAAACGATGCGGCAGACTTGTCAGAGTGACAAAACATCTGATATTGTCAACCTCACTTGAACGCGATGGCTTTGCCGCTGTCCCTCCGGGCTGCGGCTGCCTGTGCGTGTGGCGTGAGACACGCAACCAAGGAGTATAGGTACTATGTCATGGTTTGAACAACCGGCCGAGGCGCCTGTCCGTGTGTCGGCCGAGGCGCTCTGGGCCGTGTGCCCGTCCTGCAAGGCGTATATCGAAAAAGAAGTGTGGCGTAAGGCGGACAAGGTGTGCCCGCGCTGCAACTATCACGGGCGTCTTTCCTGCCGCGAGCGTGTGGCGCTGCTGACCGATGCAGGCAGCTTCAAAGAGATCAACGCCCGGGTGAGTTTCAACGACCCGCTGCGGTTCAGAGACGCGAGCGGTTCCTACGCCGACAAGGCTAAGGCGACCGTCGCCAAGACCGGTGAGGGCGAGGCTGTGCTGACCGGCACGGCGGAGATTGAAAAGATCCCGGTGGTGCTCGGCGTGATGGACTTCAAGTTTTTGGGCGGCAGCCTGGGCAGCGGCACGGGCGAGCGTATCCTGTTGGCGGCGGAGAAAGCGGTCGCGCTGAAACGGCCGCTGATCATCGCATCCGCCTCGGGCGGCGCGCGCATGCACGAGGGGATTGTCTCGCTGATGCAGATGGCGAAGACCTGCGCGGCGATCGCGCGCGTGAAAGAGGCCGGGTTGCCGTATTTCTCGATCCTGACGGATCCGACGACGGGCGGCGTTTCGGCCAGTTACGCGATGGTGGGCGACCTGAACATTGCGGAGCCCAAGGCGCTGATCGGGTTCGCGGGGCGCCGCGTGATCGAGCAGACGATCAAGCAGAAGCTGCCGGACGATTTCCAGACGGCCGAGTACACGCTCGCGCACGGATTCGTGGATCACATCGTCCCGCGCAAGGAAATGAAAGCCTTTTTGGCCAAGGTGCTCCGTTACGCGGGCTTCTGAAACGGGCCATGCCTGCCCCAACCTTCAACGAGTAACGAATAACGTGTAACCGGTGTTTTTTATGGCTAAGAAAACGCAACAAAAACTTTCCCCCTGGGACATTGTGCAGATCGCGCGCCATGCCGAGCGCCCGAACATTGCGGACTACATCCGCCTGATCGCCGACGATTTTGTGGAACTTCATGGAGACCGTCTCTTCGGCGACGACCGCGGACTGATCGGCGGGTTCGCCACGATCGGTGGCGAGAAGGTCGTACTCATCGGCCACCGCAAAGGGCGCGGCGTGGAAGAGAACATCGAGGCGAATTTCGGCATGGCCAACCCCGAAGGCTACCGCAAGGCAATGCGGTTAATGCGCCTCGCCGAAAAGTATGGACTGCCGGTGGTGACGCTTGTGGACACGCCGGGCGCGTATCCGGGGAGCGAGGCCGAAGCGCGTGGGCAGGCCGAGGCGATCGCGCACAACCTTGAGTTCATGTCCACCCTCAAGACCCCGATCATCGTGGTGGTCACGGGCGAGGGCGGCAGCGGAGGGGCACTGGGCATTGCGGTCGGCGACCGGATCCTGATGCTGCAGAATGCGGTCTATTCGGTGATCTCGCCGGAGGGGTGTGCTTCGATCCTGTGGCGGGACGGTTCCAAGGCGGCGCTCGCGGCGGAGGCGCTCAAGATCACGTCGGATTCACTGAAAAGCCTCGGCGTGATTGACGAGATCGTTCCCGAGCCTGCCGGCGGGGCGCACACGGATCTGGCCGCGACGGCCGCAGCCGTGAAAAAGGCGGTGCTGGCGAATTTGGCGGCGCTGAAGAAGATCCCTCTTGACGCGCTGACGGCGCAGCGCTACGCGAAGTTTAGCGCGATGGGGCGTTTCTAGGCAGAGCTTCCGGGCGTGCGTTCCCGCTTCTTGCCTATCCGGCAGTGGCGGCAGTGACGCGCGTCGGGTGGATCACGCGGTCCAGCACGTCGGGTGAGATTCTCACCAGCAGGCCGCGACGGCCGCCGTTGATATAGATTTCCGGCAGGCTGAACAGCGACGCTTCCGCATAGACAGGCAGGGGTTTGCGCGTGCCGAAAGGGCTCGTGCCGCCGACGGGATAGCCGGTGTGGCGCGTGGCGGTGTCAGGCGGGCAGGGGGCAACCGATTTGACGCCGATCGCGCGGGCCATCTGTTTCGTCGATATCTCCCGGTCGCCGTGCATGAGCACAATGAAGGGCTTCTTCGCGTCGGTCTCCATCACGATGGTCTTGACGGTGAGATGTTCGTCCACGCCGAGGCACTGCGCGGCCTGGCGGGTGCCCCCGTGTTCGACGTACGCATAGGGCAGGGGCTCGAAATCGACGTTGGCCGCGCGCAAGGCGCGGATGGCGTTTGTGGCGGGAATATCCATCATGTGTGCGGGGTCAACAATGTGAGAACATGGGACATAGTATGCCGCAACGGCTCAGGATTGTGAATGGGAAAGGTTGGAACGGGTTTCCGGCGGCAATTCTAAATTTGGCCGCCCCTCTCGGTCGGGACAGAGCCCGCCCCTCCATCTTCTTTGATGAACCTTTGTTTTCAACGATGGAGGGACGGCCTCCGTGTCGTCCCGGATCTGAAAAAAGGCCAATTTTAGAAATGCGGGATTCCCGGCGGAGTGGCTTGACAGCACCCTTTGTGCGAACCTACACTGATGAATCTGGAGCGGCCTTGGAGGTTGCCCGTTTCCGGAGCGATGGATGCCCGAATGAGGTGGTTTTTTTACAATCTGCTGTTTGCGGTGGCTTATACGGCGATGCTGCCTCAGTTCGCGCTGAGGATGAAGCGGCGCGGCGGGTACCGGAACCGGTTCGGGGACCGGTTCGGG
>JALHET010000280.1 GCA_022839525.1 Lentisphaerota bacterium | reverse complement strand
CAATGGCACCATCAAGCGATGCTGAGCGCAATCGTGGCAGGTGCGGAGAACGATATTCTGGTGACTCCCGATATGGCGAAAGAGCTGCCGCCGCTGGAGGATCTGATGCACGATGCGGCGGGTGCGCCGAAGGAGGTCGAACATGCCATTCGGCATGAACGCGCGATGGCGGCGTTCTACCGGGCGCTGGCACGGCAAAGCCAGATCCCCCGGTTGCGCGAGACGTTTCTGGCGTTGGCGGTGACTGAGGAGAATCACGCCCGGCGGCTGATGGCGTTGGGGAAGTGACGGGAGGAGGCGGGCATCGGAGCTGTCCGCACGTTATGGCTGAGTGGGTTGATATCAGAAAAGACAACCGGCATGTGGCGCGTGAGCGCGAAAAGGCGCGCGCCTTGCGGAAAAGCGTCTGGTGGCAGCGGCAGGTTCAGCCGGGCGTGTGCCATTATTGCGGAAAACACGTCGGCGCGGAGGCGCTGACGATGGACCATGTGGTGCCGGTCGCGCGCGGCGGGACAAGCACGAAGGGGAATGTGGTGCCCGCGTGTGATGCGTGCAACAAAGGTAAAAAATTCCTGACGCCGGCCGAGCAGATTTTGGCGCAGCTGGAAAGGGACGGCCTTGGAGGCGGGGGCGTATGACAGTGCCGAAGCGTTTGATTGTTGTCTATCCGCATGGTTTCTGCTCGGGCGTCGCACGCGCGGTGGATACTGCCGAAAAGGCTTTGGACAAGTATTGTGGAGAGACCGTCTATTGCCTGAACGAGATTGTCCATAACCGGCAGGTTGTTTCGAGGTTGGCCGCGCGCGGAATGATGGTTGTCAGTGATCCCGCCTGTGTTCCGGAAGGGAGCCTCCTGCTTTTCTCCGCGCATGGGGTGTCGCCCGAAGTGCGGAGGCAAGCGGAAACGCGGAACCTGCGCGTCATTGATGCGACCTGTCCCTTTGTGACCAAAGTCCACAGCGAGGTGTTGCGGTTTGTGTCTCAGGGCGCGTGTGTGATCTGCATCGGTCACCGGCGGCATGAAGAGGTGGTGGGGGTGGCGGGCGAGGCGCCGGGGCATGTCCGGATCGTCGAGAATGCGCAGGAGGCTGAGGAACTCGCGGTGCCGGCCGGTGTGCCGGTGGCGGTGGTGACGCAGACGACGCTAGGTACTGCGCAGGTGGAGCCGGTGATGAAGGTGCTGCGCCGGCGCTTTCCGGCGTTGCGGTTGCCGGAAAGCACCGATGTCTGTTATGCGACGCGCAACCGGCAACAGGCGGTCGGTGCGCTGGCGAAACGATGCGGATTGGTGCTGGTGTTGGGATCTGAAAACAGTTCGAACAGCCAGCGGCTTGTCGAGACGGCACAGGCAGGCGGCTCGCGGGGCTTTCTCGTCAGCGGGCTGGAGCAGTTGGCGGAGGTGGCATGGGAGGGGGAGAGCGTTGTGGGACTCACGAGCGGCGCGTCAACACCGGAGTCTTTTCTGGAGGATGCCGTGCGGGTTTTGCGCGAGACGTACGGGTTCTGCGCGCCGGAGGTGTTGAGGGCGGTTGAGGAGGATTCGCATGTTTTCCGGTTACCCGTGCTGCCGGCATGAGGGGGTATCGCCGTGAGGCGTGTTGTTAAGGGTTTGAGCTTTATCCTTTTCGCCTTCTGTGCTCTAATACCAATCCAAGCCGCTGGCTAAAGGAGGATTAGGCATGACTGACCCTGATTGTGTCTTCTGTAAGATTGTTGCCGGGCATATCCCCTCGTTCAAGCTTTTTGAAGATGACGACGTGTTCGCTTTTCTCGATATCGCCCCGTTCGAGAAAGGGCACGCCTTGCTGATCCCCAAGCATCATGCCGTTTATCTTACCGATCTCCCTGAGCCTGTCCTGGCCCGCCTGATGCCTGCCGCAAAGCGTGTGGCGGGCCTGCTCTTGGCGCGTTTGCCCTGTGACGGGTTCAACATTCTCCAGAACAATGGGCCGTGCGCCACACAAGTCGTCCCGCATGTGCATTTCCACATTGTCCCTCGGTGGAACGGGCGTGCCGTCAATTGGATTTCGGGCAACTATGACTCGCCCGATGAGATTGCCGGCCTTCACCGCCGCCTCACGGTCTAACACGTTTGTCTCGCCCTTCACCCCAATTAGTATGAATCCTTCCTTTCAAGAGACCGTCTCCGACATCTGCAAAAAGGATCCCCGTTTCTCCCCCGACGCCTATTTCTTTCTGGTTGAGGCGTTGGATAGCACGGTCAAGGATATCCGCAGGAAACAGCCTGACCATGGCCGCCATGTGAGCGGCAAAGAGCTGCTCGATGGCATCAAGACGTATGCCCTCGATGAATTCGGGCCGCTCGCGCATACGGTTTTCTCCGAATGGGGTGTCCACACCACGCTGGATTTTGGATTGTTTTCAATCTGGTCGCGGCCGGACGGCTGGGCAAGACCGAGAGCGACAGCATCGAAGATTTCAAGAACGCCTATGCGTTTGACGAGGCCTTCCTGTTGCCCTTTGAGCCTCAACCGTCCGAGAACCCGCCGGCAGCTTCTGGCCGCGCCTCTCGCCGCCGCAAACGCGCGTGAGACTGTTATTCCGCAGCCGCGGCTGCCGGCAAACCGCATCCGCCCGTTGTGTCCGGCCCGTACCCGAAAACCGCGCGGAACGCTTCAGCCACCCGGGTTTTGACCAACTGGATGTCAAGGTCGTTGCCGAGCAGGCGGCTGAGGGAGGTCACGCCTGAGTCGCGCAACCCGCACGCCACGATGCCTTGATAGTCCGACAACCGCGTGTTGACGTTCAGCGCGAAACCGTGCATCGTCACCTGATGCGACACGCGGATGCCTAAGGCGGCGAGTTTGTCGTTACCCACCCACACCCCCCGGTTCCGCGGGTCGCGGCCCGCTTGTATCCCGAATGTCGCGGCCACGCGGATCAGCGTTTCCTCCAAGCCGCTGATGTACTCCAGCACCTTCAGTCCGGCATCGCCCAGATGGATGACCGGATACCCCACGAGCTGTCCAGGCCCGTGATACGTCACGTCGCCGCCGCGCGTGGTCATGACGCGCTCGATCCCCGCCTGCCGCAATGCTGTTGCGGAGTAGAGGACGTGATCGGGTGAGGCCGACCGGCCGAGGGTGTAAACAGGCCGGTGCTCCAGAAGCAGCAGGGTGTCCCGGATCTTCCCGGCCACACGTTGAGCGTGCAACCGCTCTTGCAACGACAACACCTCGCGGTATCCCGCATCCGGCCCCAAATCAGAGACCGCCAGCTCCTTCATCCGCGTCCCTCCCTGAAACACAAAAGCCGGTCACCCCGCGCATGCACGGTGACCGGTCTTCCAGCGGCAAAAACTTCCACAGCGGATGCGTTACGCCAGCTTTTTGATGCTGAGCGCCACGCGGGACTTTTTGCGGCTGGCGTTGTTCTTGGCGATCACGCCTTTCTTGGCCGCCTTGTCCAGCACCGAGGTGTACTCGGAATAGCGTTTCTGCGCTTCTTCTTTGTTTCCCGCGCTGATCGCCGCGAGAACCTTTTTGCGCATCGTCAACACTTTGCTCTTGCATGCTCGGTTACGCAGCCGGCTAGCCTCGGCCTGTTTCGCACGCTTGACCGCACTCTTGATATTCGCCATGAAACGAGCTCCTTAATCCTCTTATTTGTAACGCACGGCGCTAAACTATACCGATAACCCCGGTCGGGGTCAATACGGAAGCGCAAAAAACCGGCATGACGCGTTGGCGAACGGAACTTATGTGCCGAGCGCCGCCTCGATCGCTTTTACCAGTGTGTCGCCGCGCTGCAAGCCGACCATTTGCTGCACCACGTTCCCGTCCTTGAAAAGGAACAACGCGGGGATGCTCCTGACTCCGAACCGCGCGGCCAACTCTTTGTCATTGTCGACATTCACCTTCGCCACCTTTGCGCGCCCGGCCAAAACGGGAACCACCTGACTTTCCAAGATCGGGGTCTGCATTTTGCACGGGCCGCACCACGGCGCCCAGAAATCCACCAGCGTCACGCCGGTCGCGACCGTCGCGTCAAAAGACGATGCCGTAAGCTCAAGAATACTGTCCGACATAAAACCTCCCTTATTACCGTTTCCATATATCATACCCGCCTCTCCGCTTGAACGCAAGTGCGGGCGGTAATCGGTATCGGAATCTGACTTCCGCAGCCTTCTCCCTGATAATGAACATCGGACTTGCAGTTTGCACGTCCAACTTCTAATATATGCCCACTTTTTGCGCCTGTAGCTCAATTGGATAGAGTGTCGGCCTCCGAAGCCGAAGGTTGTGGGTTCGACCCCCGCCAGGCGCACCATTCCGATGACGGCGTAACTTACCGGCAGTCCGTATAAGGAGGGGGGCATGTCGCTTTCTCAGGATATTTGGAGGATCAACATCAATGTGCGTGACTATATCGTTTCGCACTATACCCCGTACGATGGCGATGATGCCTTCCTCACCCCTCCCACGCCTCGTACCCGCGCCCTTTGGGACAAAGTGCGCGCGCTCATGGATGAGGAACGCGCCAGGGGCGGCGTTTATGACATCGACGACACCCTTATTTCCACCATCAGTTCGCACGCGCCCGGATATATCGACCGCGACCTTGAGCAGGTCGTCGGCATCCAGACCGACACGCCGCTCAAACGCGCCATCATGCCTTTCGGCGGCATCCGCATGGTGCAATCCTCCCTTAAAGCCTACAACAGGGAACTCCCCGCCGAGATTGAGAACGTCTTCAAATACCGCAAGACCCATAATGACGGCGTGTTTGACGCTTACTCGGACGAGATGAAACGCGCCCGGCACAACGGCATTATCACCGGCTTGCCCGATGCTTACGGCCGCGGGCGCATCATCGGCGACTATCGCCGCGTGCCGCTCTACGGGCTCGACTTCCTGATCGCCCACAAAGAGGCCGCCAAGGCCCGCCACGTGTTCGACGCCATGGATCTTGAAGCCATCCAACTGCGGGAGGAGATCTCCGAGCAGATCCGCGCCCTCCAGGAGCTCAAAGCCATGGCGGCCTCCTACGGCTGCGACATCTCGAAGCCTGCGCGGGACACGCGCGAGGCCATCCAATGGCTCTACTTCGCTTACCTCGCCGCGGTCAAGGAGCAGAACGGCGCGGCGATGTCGATCGGCCGGATATCCACGTTTCTTGACATCTACGCCGAAAGCGACCTTGCTGCGGGGCGTTACACCGAGGAGCAGATCCAAGAGTTCGTCGATCATTTCATCATGAAACTGCGGATGGTGCGGTTTCTCCGCACGCCCAACTACGACGCGCTTTTCTCGGGTGATCCCACATGGGTCACCGAATCGCTCGGCGGCATCGGTGTGGACGGCCGCCACATGGTCACCAAGATGACCTATCGCTTCCTGCATACGCTCTCCAACCTTGGCCCCGCGCCGGAGCCGAACATGACGGTGCTGTGGAGTCCGCGCCTGCCCGAACCGTTCAAACGTTTCTGCGCCCGGTGTTCGATCGCGACCTCGTCGATCCAGTATGAGAACGATGACTTGATGAGAGCCGAC
>JALHET010000279.1 GCA_022839525.1 Lentisphaerota bacterium | reverse complement strand
GGCGCACATGTGCTCTACACCGACGTGTGGGTCTCGATGGGCGAGGAGTCGAAGAAGGAGGCACGCCTGCGTCTGTTGCGCCCGTATCAGGTAAACGCGGAGCTGGTGAAGGCGACCGGCAATGCGGGCGGGGAACTGATCTTTCTCCACTGCCTGCCCGCGTTCCATGACCACGAGACGACGGTTACGGCGGAGAGCGGCGCATTGGAAGTGACGGACGATGTGTTTGAGGCACCGTTCTCTAAAGTGTTCGACGAGGCCGAGAACCGCATGCACACCATCAAGGCGCTGTATGTTTCGGCGATGGCCGACCTTTCCGCGATATGAGAGAAGTGTGCCCGGTGGGGTTGCCCGCACGGTTGTTAAGGGAGATGGTATGTTGAAAAAGATATCTGATGTCTCATGGGAACAGTTCCAGAAGTTGCCGATCATCGAGAAAACGCCCTACCTGATGCAGGCCGACGGCGCGCCGTATCATACGCTTTTCGCGCAGCAGTTCGGGTTTGGGTTGCTGGAGCAGCTCGCGTCGCTGGCGAATGAGATCCGGGTGATCGCCAAGACACGGACGGGGACGGAGTTTCTTCGGGCACAGGCGACGCACAAGCGTGCGATGCTCTATTTTTCGCAGCCCAGCTCACGCACGTTCCTGTCGTTCGTGTCGGCGTGCCAGATTCTCGGTGTGCCGACGGGCGAAGTGCGTGACACCGCGATCTCTTCCGAATTCAAAGGCGAGTCGCGCGAGGACTCAGTGAGGACGTTCAGTTCTTATTTTGACCTGATCATCATGCGCACGCCGGAAAAGGGGCTGGCGGAGCACATGGCGTGGGTGCTCTCGAACTCGGACCGCCCGATCCCGATCATCAACGCGGGGTCGGGGCAGGATCAGCACCCGACGCAGGCGCTGCTGGACATCTATACGCTGCTGCGCAGTTTTGAGCACAGCGGCGGGTTGCGTGACCGGACCGTGCTGTTCTGCGGCGACTTACTGAGAGGGCGAACGGTGCGCTCGCTTTCGTATCTGCTGACCAATTATCCGAACATCAAACAGGTTTTCGTTGCGCCGGAGACGCTGCAGGTGAGGGAGGACGTGCTGGCGGTTCTCACGGCCAAGAACGTGGCGTTTGAGCAGACGGACAATTTCCACGCGGCCATTCCGATGGCCGACGCGGTCTACATGACGCGCATTCAGGACGAGTGGGACACGAGCAAGGGCGAGAGCGCGAAGATCGACACCAGCCGTTTCAAGTTCGGGCTTGAGGAACTGAAGCTGCTGCCGCCGCGTTCTATCATCATGCACCCATTGCCGCGGCGCGACGAGATATCGACCGAGGTGGACAGCGATCCGCGGGCCATGTATTGGCGCCAGATGCGCAACGGCATGTGGATCCGCACCGCATTGATCGCCATGACGTTCGGTTGTGAGAAACGTATTCATGACTATTTCCGGCAGAACTATTAAGACGGGGGCGCCTAGCCTGGCGATAGGGGGGTGCCGGGGTGTGGGGGGGACACATGCCATCTGTGGAGCCTGTGTACTCCGAGCGCTCCGAGCGTGCCTGGCACTGATTTTGTGGGGGTGTCTGACCCCGTGTTTGCTTTTTGCGGAAACGACCAACAGCAGCCCCGACCGTGTGGTGAGCCGGTTCAGGCTTGGGCCGCTTTTCGAATACCGCGCGACGCGGGACGGCGGTACGTTCTGGGCGGTTCGCCCTTTTTATTCCAAGGTTGCCGATCCGGTCAGCGACACGCGCGTTGCGGATGTGGTCTGGCCGCTGGGCACGTTCCACCGCGATCGAGGGCAGGCGTGGTGGAGGATGCTTCTGGCGTACGGTTCCGACGACGACGTGGCCCGCGAGGATTCGGCATGGAAGGCCGCGCTCTTCCCGTTCTGGTTCCAGGGGCGTTCGCGCCAAGGTGAGGACTACTGGGCGCTCTTTCCGGTTTACGGGCATCTGCCTCATGTGCTGCTGATGGACGACATCGACTTTATGCTGTTCCCGTTGTATCTGAATTACGAGGTCAACCGCGTTGAGCGTGACTATTACCTGTGGCCGGTCTTTTCCCGCACCGGCAAAGAGCCGGGCGTGGAGCGCACGGGCTTCTTCCCCATTTACGGCAGGACAGAAAAACGCGACGCCAAACATGTTTATGCGTTCTGGCCGTTCTGGACTTCGGCCGTGTACGGAGGCGAAAACAATCCGGGGTCTTCGTGGATGCTGTTTCCGCTGTATGGACGGGTCAACCGTGAAAAGGAGCAGCAGCGGCTTTTCCTGCCGCCGTTCTTTTCGCACGCCACGACCGATGCGGCGGAACGGTGGCGCATGCCGTGGCCGTTCTACGAAACGGTCACGACGGCGACAGCCAAAAAACGTTCGTACTGGCCGCTCTATGGGGATATCGGGCGTGAGGACGAGCGGCGCTGGTATGCGGTGTGGCCGCTGATCGAGCACTTCAACCTGACGGCCAAGGGACGCCGTACGGAGCGCAGCCGGTTTTTTCCCTTCTATGTGGGGGAGACGGTGTACGGGAAGGACAAAGAGGGCGAGGAGCGCGAGGTGGAACGCTATACGCGGGTGTGGCCGTTCTATGCGCGTGAAGCTTCGCCCGCGGGCTCGCGTCTGCGCGTGCTGGAGTTGAGCCTCATCAGGTACAGTGGCGGCATCGAGCGCAACTGGGCGCCGTTCTGGACATTTTACGAACGGAACGAGCAGGAAGGTGAAGTCGTCCACGACGCGCTCTGGGGACTCCTGCACTACCGCAAGACGAAGGTTCCTGAAGGGAGCGAACCGTGATCACACGTGAACCGGTCTATACGGATGAGCCAGACAATGCGCTGACCGGCATCTGGCGGAGCGTGGTGTTGGGGGTGGGTGATATCGGGCGTGCCGGGAGTTTTACGGTGCAGGCCTTGGCGGGGATACCCTCGCTTTTCGCTACGGGCCGCAGGCGTCGCGAGTGGGTTCGGCAGATGTTCCTGATGGGGATCAAGACCCTGCCCGTCATCTCGGTGGTCGGCATGTTTACCGGGATGATTCTCGGGCTGCAGGTCGGTCTGGAGCTGCGGCGCTTCAATCAGGAGATTTACATCGGCTCTGCCGTGATGGTCTCGCTGCTGCGAGAGATGGGGCCGTTCATGACCG
>JALHET010000278.1 GCA_022839525.1 Lentisphaerota bacterium | reverse complement strand
AGCTGGCCGGTCTCGCCGGCCGAGCGCACGATCACGAAGTCCTGAGTGTCCTCGGCCTTTTTTCTGATCGCGCCCTTCACGAGATCGGTGTATTCCAAACGCCCCTCTTTGGGCATGCGGAAAATAACGCACTCGCCACCCCCGCCTTTGTGGTCGCGGTACGCAAATCCCTTACGGATCAGTTCGTCAGCCACCGACAGATGCCGTTCTGTTCTCCGGCTCTGGTAAACCACCGGCTCGTCGCAGTCGAGGCCCAACCACGCCATGCATTCCAGCAGGGTGTCAATGGCCTCTTTGGTGGAACGCTCGAGGTCGGTGTCCTCCACACGCAACAGAAACGTGCCGCCTTCGTGACGGGCAAACAACCAGTTGAAAATTGCTGCGCGGATATTTCCGATGTGGACGTTGCCGGTGGGGCTGGGTGCAAAACGGACGCGGACAGACATTCAAAACTCCTCATGAAACGAGCAACGGATTGGGATGTAGTTTACCTTTCCCGTATTCAATTAACAAGCCTGAGCGCAACCCTTGCGGACATTTTCTCTCGAACCCACCATAAAAACGTGAAGGGGCCCGGCGAGTGCCTGGCCCCTCACGTTGCAAAAGCCCCGTCACCGTGCGTAGGCATTCTTCCGGTGGTAATGGTTATGCAGAAGCTTGTGAGCCTTCTCGCTGAGCGGCTTGCCCAAATAGTCGGCGTAGAGCTTCTGAACCTGAGGGTTGAGGTGGGACATACGCAGCACACACTTCTCGTCATCCGTGTAAAGACCGGCCGTGCGGGCCTTGCGCACAACGTCCGTAGCGCCCGTTGGCTGTCCGCCGCCGCCGATGCAACCGCCGCGGCACGCCATGACCTCGATGAAATCATAGCGGGGTTTACGGCCCGCTTTACGGTCTTCTCGGATGGCATCAAGCACCTGTTCGACGTTACCCATCTGATGGGCGACGGCAACCTTGACAGGTGTGCCTTTGATGTCGATCGTGGCCTCCTTGACACCTTCCATGCCGCGAACCGCTTCAAAATTGATCGAGGGCGGCTGGGATTCGCCGGTGATCAGGCAATACGCCGTACGCAAAGCGGCTTCCATCACACCGCCGGTGACGCCAAAGATCGTGCCGGCACCGGTGTAGTCGCCTAGGATCGAGTCGGCCTCTTCCTTTTCAAGGCGGGTGAAATCAATACCCGAACTCTTGAACATACGGGCCAGCTCGCGGGTGGTGAGCACGACATCGATATCCTGATGTCCGCTGGCAGACATGGTCACGCTGCGCGATATCTCATATTTCTTGGCCGTGCAAGGCATGACTGAAACCATGAAAATCTTGGACGGATCAATCCCCATTTTCTCGGCGTAATAGGTCTTCGCGAGCACCCCCAACATCTGCTGTGGAGACTTGGCCGTAGAGAAGTTTCCCATGAAGTCCTGAGCGTACTTCTCCATCCAGTCGGTCCATGCGGGGCAACAGGAGGTGATCAGGGGCAAGTTGCCGTCCTGTGTGAAGCGTTTGATAAACTCCGAGCCTTCTTCCATGATGGTTACGTCGGCACTGTAGTTGGTGTCGAAGACCGCCTTAAAACCGAGGCGGCGCAAACCCGCATAGGTCTCCCCCGTCATCAACGTGCCGGGCGGCAAGCCGAAGGCCTCGCCGATGGCGACACGCACGGCCGGAGCGATCTGAACCACACAGTACCTGTTCTCGTCCCGCAGAGCGTTCCACACCTCAAGAGTCTGGTCCTTCTCGTAGATGGCACCGACCGGACAGTGAGCGTTGCACTGGCCACACTTGATGCACGGAGACTCATTGAGGGTGACGTCGGCTGCGGGCGCCATGCGGGTCTTCTCGCCGCGCCCGATGAATTCAAGCGCCCAAACGTTCTGCATCTGCTGGCAAACCTGGGTACAGCGGCCGCACTTGATGCACTTCTCGGGGTTGAGAACGATGGAAGGCGTTGAACTGTCAACCGGCAGAGACGGCACATCGCTAGGAAAGGGATTCTCACGGATGCCGAAGTCCGCAGCGATTCTCTGCAGTTCACAAACACCGTTCCGCAGGCACTGCAGACAATCGTTCGGGTGATTGGACAGGATCAGTTCCAGTACCGTGCGGCGCACACGGACGATGTCTGAATCGTGCGTCGTGATTTTCATGCCCGGAGCGACTTCCGTACAGCAGGCGCGCAACAACTTAGGTGACCCGGCCGTCCTTACGACGCAGATGCCGCAGGCTGCCCACGGCTTGAGATCCGGGTGGTAGCAGAGCGTGGGAATCTTGACGTGGATCGCTCTGGCGGCGTTCAGGATCGTTGTTCCGGCTGGAACCTCGACCGGGATGCCGTTGATTTCGAGTTGAACCATGTTAGCCATAAAGAGACGACCTTTCAAATTATGCGCGACTGACGGCGCGGAACTTGCAGACCTCAAAGCACTGGCCGCACTTGATGCACGTTGTTTGATCAACCGCATGCGGTTGCTTGCGTTCACCGGCGATGGCGTTGGCCGGACAAACCCGGGCACAGGCGGTACAACCGACGCACTTCGCCGGATCAATGGTGTAGCGAAGCAGGTTCTTGCATTTTCCGGCACGGCACTTCTTTTCGTCGATGTGCTCTTTGTACTCGTCCATGAAATAACGCAGGCTGGACTTGACAGGGTTCGATGCCGTCTGGCCAAGACCGCACAGGGAGGCACGCGCCATGGCTTCGCTGATCTCCTGCATGTTCTCAATGTCCGCGTGGGTGCCATCACCCTTACAGATTTTTCCAAGGTAATCCAGCAGCTTGCGTCCGCCGATACGGCAGGGCGCGCACTTTCCACAGGACTCGTCCACCGTAAAGTCGAGATAAAACTTGGCGATGTTGGGAATGCAGTCGTCCTCATCCATCACAATGAGCCCCCCCGACCCCATGATCGATCCGATTTTACCGAGGTTCTCGTAATCGATCGGGGTGTCGAGGAACTGCGGGGGAATGATGCCGCCCGAGGGGCCGCCGGTTTGGGCCGCCTTGAAAGCCTTGCCGTCGCGGATGCCGCCGCCGATGTCGAAGATGATCTCGCGCAGCGTAGTACCCATCGGCACCTCGATGAGCCCGGAGTTGTTGATCTTGCCGGTGAGGGCAAAGACCTTGGTTCCCTTGGAGGTCGACGTGCCG
>JALHET010000277.1 GCA_022839525.1 Lentisphaerota bacterium | reverse complement strand
GTCGGTGCCTTTCGACCGTACCCGCGTCATGGGGATTGTCAATGTGACCCCGGACTCGTTTTCCGACGGCGGCAAGTGGTTCGATGAGGAGCGTGCCGTGGCTCATGCGCTGGAGCTGGTGGAGGAGGGCGCGGATATCCTTGACATCGGCGGTGAATCGACGCAGCCGGGCATCGCGCCGGTCAGTGTGGACGAAGAGTGCCGGCGCGTGCTGCCGGTGATCCGCCGTGTGGCGGCGGCCTGCGATGTGCCGATATCGGTCGATACGCGCAATGCCGCTGTTGCGCGCGAGGCGGTCGCGGCTGGCGCGTGCATTGTGAATGATGTGATGCCGTTTGCCGGTGATGTTGCGATGGCGGCGGTGGTGCGTGAAACCGGCGCGGGGATGGTTGCCATGCACATGCGGGGTACCCCGCAGACCATGGCGGGGCTGACGGACTACGATGACGTGGTGGGCGAGGTGGAGGAGGCGTTGCGCAAGGCATTGGCTTTCGCCGCCGAACAGGGTATCGCGACAGAGCAGATGGTCATTGATCCCGGCATCGGCTTCGCCAAGGACACGGCGCAGAATGTGTCGCTGCTGGCGGCCACGGCGCGGCTGGCGCGGCTGGCGCCGGTGCTGATCGGCGTATCCCGCAAACGGTTCATCGGCGAGGTGTGCCGCGAGCCGGACGCTGGCGCCCGCGTGGGCGGCAGTGTGGGCGCGGCGGTGTGGTGCGCGCTGCAGGGCGCGGCGGTTGTCCGCGTGCATGATGTGAAGGCCACCTGTCAGGCGCTGACGGTCGTTGGCGAAGTGGCTGGACACAAGGGTGACTGAGAGATATGTTTGACGGGCTCCAGATTGGTTTCAACGATGTGATGCAGATCCTGATCCTGTATCTCGGGATCTATGCCCTCATCCGCTTTGTCAAAGGCACGCGCAGCGCGCAGGTGCTGCTGGGGTTCTGTGTGCTGGTGGTTTCCCTGCTGCTGTTCACCTATCTTTTCCGTTTCGATGTGCTGGCGCGCGTGGTCTATTTTTTTCTGATCTATCTCGCGCTGAGCATGGTGGTTGTCTTCCAGCAGGAGATCCGCCGCGTGTTGGCCTTGGTCGGCGGGCAGCGCCTGTTCAGCCGGCAATACGCGTTGCGACAGGAATCGGTTCCCGAGACGCTTTGCCGGTGCGTGGTAAACCTGTCGCGTGCGCGCGTCGGCGCGTTGATTGCGGTGGAGCGCGGGATCTCGCTGTGCGGGTACGAGGATTCGGGCGTCAGGCTTAACGCCTTGGTCAGCCATGAGCTGCTGCTCTCGATTTTCACGCCGCCATTGCCGCTGCACGACGGCGGCATCATCATGCGGGACGGGCGGATTGCGGCGGCGCACTGTCTTTTCCCGGTTTCCAACCAGAGCGAACTGGCTACCTCCGGCATGCGGCACCGGGCGGCGGTGGGGTTGAGTGAGGAGACGGACGCGGTGGTCATCGTGGTTTCGGAAGAGACGGGGCAAATCTCCGCGGCCTATAACGGCCGTCTGCACCGCTATGACGACGAAAAGGTCGACAAGGTGATCCTGCGGTGGTTCCGGGTGGCCATGCCGTATTCTGTGGGGCGCGTGTCGACGATCACGGACTGGTTCACCGCGCATGTGTCCAAACTGGTGCGGCGGCGGACGGACAAGAAGGCGGGGGGGGGCAGCCATGCGCACAGATAAGTGGGTGCACGTCCTGCGGCTCGCCTTTGTGAACAACGGGTATTGGAAGCTGTTCTCGTTGGTGATCGCGGTGCTGGTCTATTTTTTGATCCGCGCGGAAGTCAGTCATGTGCGGGTGGTTTCGATTCCGGTCGAGGCGGATTATGCGGCGGTGGCGGGAGGTGCGGCCATCGAGTCTGTGGAGCCCCGTTCCGTGCGGGTCACGCTGCGCGGTTCGTATTCGGAGGTCAACCAGGTTGCGCTCTCGTCGCTGCAATGCGTGGTGCGGCCGAGGCAGAAAAAAAACAAACTGATGGATACCGTATCGGTCAAACTTAGGCGCACGAATCTGCGCGGGGTGGGCCGTGTGCGTGTGGCGAACATCGAGCCGGCCGTGGTCGTGGTGAAATTCGATGTGCCGATGACGCTTCCTTTGGCCATCGCCCGCCCGACGGAGAAGGGGCTCGCACGCGGCCGGGTCCAGTTTGTTTACGAGCAGACCAACGCGGTTGTGAAAGGGTCGCGCAGGGTGCTGAGTTTGCTGGATGCCACAAAAGTCCAGATACAAACCGAACCGATCGACGTGGACGGGCGGTCGCAGACGTTTTCGACGCGCGTCCGCCTTTTGCCGCCCGGCGACGCGGTGACTGCGGTGGTCGACCCGCCGGAGATGGTGGTGAATGTGGTGATCGTCAATGAAAAGGCGACAGCCAAAATTGAGCGCGTGCCGGTGGTGGTGTCCCAGCCCCTCGCCTCCGTCAACCGGTGGGTCACAGAGCCAGGCTGGGTCGACATCGAATTGAGCGGTCGTTCGGAAATCGTCAAGGCGGTGACGTTGAGCGATGTGACGGCGGCGGTCAACGGGAATATTCCCCTGACCCCGTCCGAAACCAACGAGGTTCCGGTGCTGGTGCACGTGCAACAAGGGCTTGTTCTGGATGAGGTCAAGCCCTTTCCCGCAACCGTCAAGCTGATTCCCGTGATGCCGCTCATCCAGAATCCCGCCAGCCCGCCTGCCGGGCAGTGAGTGTTTTTGAAATGGCTGAACTTTCTACAGACAATGTGCGAGACCGGCTTGAGGCGGAGCGCCGGGTGGTGCGCAGGTTGGTCGGTTTGCTGCTGTTCCCGATCGCGCTGTTCCCGCTTCTGAGCCTGGTCACCTACGATTGGCGCGACATTTCGTGGCTGCATTCCCCGCCGCTGGTCCCGACCACGAATCTGATCGGGATTGTGGGCGCGTGGTCTGTCTTCATCGGGTACAGCCTGATCGGGTTGGCTCTCTGGATCGTGCCCTTTCTGGTATTGTTCTTCAGCGGCATGTTGATTTATGGGCGGATTTTGCGGACGGGGCGGCGGGCGTTTTGGATGCTGCTGTTCATGGCCGCGCTCTGTTGCCTTTTGCAGTTGGGCAGTTCGGGCGTATTCGACGGCACGCTGGAGCGGCTCAACCTGAAGCCGAACGCGGGCGGGGCGGTCGGGTATTGGCT
>JALHET010000276.1 GCA_022839525.1 Lentisphaerota bacterium | reverse complement strand
CGCGTGGTGTCGTTCGTCAAGGAACATAGCCGCCCCTGCTATGACCTTGGGCTGAGCGGACGGCTGGAGAAGATCAAGGAAAGCGATCCCGAAGCGGAGATGGAAGGTGACGAGGGGGCGGACGAGGGTGGGGGTGACGCGGCGGAGGAAGGCGTGACGGACGACGCGCTGTTGCCGAATGCGTTGGAGGTGATCCGGTTGACCCGCCGGGCCTCGACGACGATGTTGCAGCGGCGGTTGCGCATCGGCTATACGCGGGCCGCCCGGCTGATGGACATTCTTGAGGAGCGCGGCATCGTCGGGCCTCAGGTCGGTTCCGGGACGCGGGAGATTCTGGTTGATTTGGATAAGGAGATTCCGGTGAACGGGGGAGGCGGTGCGGAGACGCTTCTGCCCGGCGGTGATGCGGGGGAAATGGACGGTTCGGAGAGGCTGTAGCGGAAAAAGAGGAGGTGGACGATGGCATTCGGAGAGGTCCTGCGGAACGCGCGCGTGCAAAGGGGGCTGACGCCTTCGGACGTGGCCGAGAGCACGCATCTGCTGGTACAGATTGTGGAAGACCTGGAACGGGAGGATTTCCGCCGGGTGGCGGCGCCGATTTATGGGCGCGGGTACCGGTCGTCCGGACAATAAAAAAGGCGGAGGTTTCGGACGAGCCTGTCCCGGAGGCGGTTCCCGTGACGCGTACGGTGTCCGGGACAACGAAAGCGTTGCCGCAGCGGCAAACGGTTCTGCCGCGTCCCGCGGTTGCTGTGCGTCCGCTCGCCGCGGCGCAGGCGGCGGATCCTGAGGAGTGCGCCGGAAAAGCGGATGCGCCGCTTCCGGAGCAGCCCCGGTGCGGATTCGTTGTGGAGCCCGAAGAGGTGGAGGTCGAGGACGAAGAGCCGGATCTTTTCAACCCCAAGCCGCAGCCTCGGCGGCACGCGGTTTCAGGCGGGATTGGACAAGAGGCGGGCGAAACGCAAAAGCCCGCCGCGGTGCGCAAGGTCAAGCCGCCGATTTTTAAAATCGGCGGGCGGTTGGAGATCGCGGCAGAAGCGCCTGTGGCGCATGATGCCGAGGCGCACGAGCGCCGGCGTGCCCGGATAAAGGCGTTTGTTGACGGGGTCACGGCATTGAAGCAGGGTGTCGAGCGCAAATTGCCGGGCGCGTTGCCTCAGAAACGGCTCATGCTTCTGGGCGGCGCCGGCCTGGTGATCCTGGTCTGCATGGTTCTCGGTATCCGCGTGCTGTTCAAGCTGACGGGGGAGAACGTGAAAGAGGCGCCCAAGCCCGTGTTCGAAACCGTGACGCCGCCGCCAGACCTCTACGTGGACTGAGGCATGCTGCCGCGCGTCAGGTCCTGCGGCGCTCGTGGGACGGCGGGATCTTGAGGATGCTGCGGTATTTTGCGATGGTGCGGCGCGCGACGGTGATACCTTGCTCGGCCAGGCGTTCCCCGATCGCCAGATCGGAAAGGGGTTCGGACGGGTCTTCCTCTTCGATCAGCCTCTTGATCTGGTCCTGCACCGTCTTGTTTGATACGGAAACGCCGTCTTTGGACTTGAGTCCGGGCGTGAAGAAATATTTCAGCTCGAAAACCCCCCGCGGCGTACGCATGTATTTGTTGGCCACTGTGCGGCTGACGGTGGTTTCGTGCACGCCCACCTTTTTGGCGACGTCCGCCATGGTCATGGGGCGGAGCGACTCGATCCCCTTGGTCAGAAACTCCGTCTGGGCGTCCACAATCTCTTGGGCGATTTTCCGGATGGTCTCCTGGCGCTGATAAAGGCTGCGGATGAGAAAGGCTCCCGCGCGGATGCGCTCGCGGATGTAGGACTTGGTTTCGGCCGGTGTGTCTTTGTCCTCGAGCAGGGCGCGGTAATGCTTGCTGATGCGGATGTGCGGCAACAGGGCATTGTCGACCTTGGCCACGTAGCGCCCCTTCTCCCATGTGACGAAAACCTCGGGCTCGACATATTCGGTTTTCTCATGCGCGAACATGCGTCCCGGACGGGGGTTGAGGCTGCGGATAAGCCTGGTCACGTGGGCAAGCTCGTCCCGCGTGAGCGACAGCACTTTGCATAGGTACTTCTCGTCATGCGCGCCGAGTTTGTCGAGGTATGTGTCGATCACCAGCCGCGCCTCGTCTTCCCACGGCGAATCTTCGATCAGGTCAAGTTGATGCAGGAGGCACTCCCGCAGCGTGCGTGCGCCGACTCCGGGCGGGTCAAACGACTGGATCACTTTGAGTATGCCGAGCACCTCGCTCTCGGTGCGCCCGGAAATCATGATGATGTCCGGAAGGCTGCCGGTGAAATAACCGTCATCGCTGATGTTGCCGACCAACAGGACGGCGAGTTCATGGTCGGCGGGGGACAGGTCGGTGAGGGCCAGCTGTTGGAGCAGATGGTCCTGAAGCGAGACCTGCTGGCGGATCGAGTCGAACATGTACTGGCGTTTCTCTTCCGCGTCTTCATTCGAGGGCGCGTTCTCCATGCCCTGCATGAAATAGTCGCGCCATTCGTCGTCCTGTTGCAGGATCGCGTCGACATCCGGGTTGAAATCGAGCCCTTCGTCGGTGACATGCTTTTGCGGCACCTCCGGCGCGATGGCGGAGACCGGTATTTCGGCCGGGTCGGTCAGGTCCTCGATCATGGGGTTGACCGACATCTCTTTCAGTAGCGCCGCGCGCAACTCCATCACCGGCATCTGGAGCATCTCCAGGGACTGGCGCAACTGAGGCGCTAGCGTCATCACCTGACGCTGCTGTTGACTTAAACTAAGGTAAGGACCTGCCATACGCACACCCATCCGGATGGAAGGCCGTTTTGTAGCAACATTCATACCATCCGGCTTTATTCTGTCATCATAGTGAAATCGTCCGCGCAGGGCAAGGTCAGTCTGCAAAAAAGTAACCTGCAAACGCGACGGGAATCGTTCGGCGGCAAAACCGTGATAGAAAAGAGGAAAAAATCAAACGGATATCAAGGGGGCGTGGAAATGGACATCACGAGACGAGGGTTCATCGGGGCGACTGCTGCCGCAGGCGCGGGATTCATGGCGGCGCCGGTGTTGGGTCAGCAGGGGGACGCCGGACCCAAACGGTGCGAGCTGAAGGATCCTTCGAAGCCGCTTAGGGTCGCTAAGAAGAGTTTGTATGGGGGGTGGGGTGCCGGTGCAAAAGGGCTCTTACAGTTTTTTTTGAGGAGGTCTTAGATGGGCGGTTTTTTTGGTGTTGTTGCGGAGGAGGATGCGGTTTCGGATCTCTTTTTCGGGACGGACTATCACTCCCATCTCGGCATGATGCGCGGCGGGCTTGCCGTGTTGGACGGCAAGGGGTTTCAGCGGGCGATCCACGACATTTCCAACGCTCAGTTCCGGTCCAAGTTTGAGAATGACATCCGCTGGTTTCACGGGGAGAGCGGGATCGGCGTGATCAGCGACAACGAGGATCAGCCGTTGGTCATTTCGTCCCATCTGGGGGTTTACGCGATCGTCACGGTTGGAGCGGTGAAAAACGCGGCGACGCTGGTCAAAGAGGTTTTCGATAAGCGTCGCGTGCAGTTTTCCGAGATGAGCCGCGGCGGCATCAACGCCACGGAGTTGGTGGCGATGCTCATCAATTCGCAGGAGTCCTTCGAGCAGGGGGTGCGTTTCGCGCAGGAGAAGATCGAGGGCTCGTGCTCCATGCTTCTGCTCACCTGCGAAGGGGTGCTGTACGCCGTGCGGGATCGGTACGGGCGGACGCCGGTGGTGGTGGGGCAGAAAGAGGGCGCGGTGGCGGTGGCCATGGAGACGTGCTGCTTCCCGAATCTGGGATATAAGGTGAACCGGGAACTCGGCCCCGGCGAGATGGTCCGGTGCGCGCCGGACGGCGTTGAAACGGTGCTGCCTGCGGGCGAGGAGATGGCGATCTGCTCGTTCCTCTGGGTTTATTTCGGCTATCCCGCGTCGTCGTATGAAGGGCGCAATGTGGAGATGGCCCGGTACCGCTGCGGCGGGGCGCTGGCGCGCCGCAATCCGGTGGAAGCGGATTCCGTGGGCGGCGTGCCGGACTCGGGGGTGGCGCATGCGTTGGGGTATGCGGTCGAGTCCGGGATCCGTTATTCGCGTCCGTTTGTGAAGTACACGCCGACGTGGCCGCGCAGCTTCATGCCGCCGGATCCGAAAGAGCGCGAGCTGATCGCGCAGATGAAGCTGATCCCGGTGCCGGGCCTGATTCAGGGCAAGCGGCTGATTTTCTGCGATGATTCGATCGTGCGCGGCACCCAGTTGCGCGACCAGGTGAAGCGCCTGTATGACGACGGCGCGAAGGAGATCCACATGCGCATCGCCTGCCCGCCGTTGCTGTACGGGTGCCGGTTCCTGAACTTCTCGCGCTCCAAGATCGAGATGGATCTCGTCACGCGCCGCACGATCCGGGAGATCGAAGGCGACGCCGACGATGTGGCGGCGTACCGGGATGCCGACGGCACGCCCTTTAAGGAGATGGTGGGGCGTATCCGGCAGCGGCTCGGGCTCTCATCGCTGGCCTATCAGCGGCTGGACGATTTGGTGGAGGCCGTCGGGTTGCCGCGGGAGAAACTGTGCACGTACTGCTGGACCGGCGAGGATGTGTCCAAGCCGGACGGTTGTTCGCATGGCTGCGGGCGGTGTGCGAAACCGTGCGCGGCAGGCTCGGCGCAAGCCTCCTAAAGGCGGGGCGGGAGCGCCCGGCGGAAAGGGATTCCGGATGAGACATGCGTATGCGGTGATTTTGGCGGGTGGGAGCGGCGAGCGGTTCTGGCCGTTGAGCACGAAAGCCCGGCCGAAACAGTTCATTTCGTTTTTCGGGGGCCGGCCGCTTCTGGCGCTGGCTGTGGAGCGGCTGCGGGGCTTGATCCCGACAGACCGGATTTTCATCATTACCGCC
>JALHET010000275.1 GCA_022839525.1 Lentisphaerota bacterium | reverse complement strand
GCCTGCGACGCCATGCTGGCCTCCGCTGAGAAGCACGGGAAGATGCTGTTCATCGCCCAGTGCATCCGCTTCTGGCCCGAATACGCCAAGGCCAAGGAACTTGTTGAAAACGGCGCGTATGGGCGCGTCATCTCGGCGGGCTTCCAGCGTCTCTCTGCCACGGCACGCTCCAAGCAGGGAACCTGGTTCGCCAACGAGGGGCAAAGCGGCGGAATGGTGTTCGATCTCCATATCCACGACACGGATTTCATCCAGTATCTCTTTGGCGTGCCCGCATCGGTATGCAGCCACGGCGCCGCGACGCCAACGGGCGGGTTTTCGCATATTGTCACCCACTACCGCTACAACGACGGCAAGCTTGTCACTGCGGAGGGAGGCTGGGCCATGACACCGTCGTACGGCTTCGAGATGAAATTTCTCATTGTGATGGAGAAGGCTGTCCTCTCCTTTGAGAGCAAGCGCACGCCGACGCTCAAGCTGTATCCCGCCGAGGGGGAGGCGTTCGTTCCCCAGATCGTGAAGGGGGACGGTTATTCCCGGCAGATCGAGCATTTTGTGAAAACCATACACGGAAAAGCCGTACCGCCGGTGATCACGCCGGAGCAGGCGTGGACGTCACTGCGCATTGCGGAAGCCGAACGCGAGTCCGCGAGAAAGGGAACCCATGTCGATATCGTCTGAAAAAAACGTCACCCCGAAATGCGGGGACTGGCCGTTGGCCGTCTGCAGTTGGTCGCTCCGTACCGATGTGGACGGCGTGGCCCGGGCCATGGGGCAACTCGGCATCGGGCGCGTGAACCTGGCGCTGAAGCCCGTCTTCCTTGAGGGTGGCGACGCCTATCTGGAGGCGGTGAGGCAGCAGCCGTGGGTCATCAGCGCGACGACCATCGGTTTCTTCCAAGAGGACTATTCCTCGCTGGAGAGCATCCGGGCTACAGGCGGGATCGTGCCGGACGGGGACTGGGACCGGAACCGTGAAATGGTTCTGAGGTCGCTCGCGATCACGGCGGGACTCGGTGTCCCCTTCCTGACCCTGCACGCCGGTTTTATCGAGGATACTGACCCCGCGAGGGCGCGTCTCATCCGCGACCGTCTGGTTTGCCTCGCGGACGCCGCCGGGGAGCGCGGCCTCTCACTCCTGATGGAGACCGGTCAGGAAACCGCAGCATGCCTGCGTGACCTGCTTGAGCAACTGAACCATCCCGCGCTCGGAATCAATTTCGATCCGGCCAACATGATCCTCTACGGCAAGGGGAATCCGGTCGAGGCTGTCCATCTGCTGGGCCGCTGGATCAGGCACGTTCATGTCAAAGACGCGGTCGCCACCCAGATTCCCGGCACCTGGGGCACGGAAGTCCCGTGGGGGCAGGGTCAAGTCGGGAGCGGGGCGTTTCTGGGCGCATTAAAAACGGTTGGATACAACGGGGTTCTCGCGATCGAGCGTGAGGCCGGCAACGACAGGCTGGGCGATATCAGACTGGCCGCCGACGCGCTCGTGTCGTGGAGACCATAGGTAAAGGAAGCACACGGTGAAATGGGTAGCAGTGAGCGGCTATGAAGAAATGAGCCGGATGGCGGCGCAGCGCATGTTCGACGTGATTTCAGAGGGGCTCTCCCGGCGGCGCAGCGTCGCGATCGGTCTGGCCACCGGCAACACGATGATCAGGGTGTACGACCTTCTCGCGGAAAAACTGAACAGGGCCGGCCTCGGGCTTTCAGGCCTTCTCACCTTCAACTTGGACGAATACGTGGACAACGCGGGCGGGAATGTCGCCCCGGGGCATCCCCTCAGCTACCGCGCGTACATGAACGGGAATTTCTTCGACAAGGTGGATGCCCGCCTGGGCTTCAAACGGGAAAACATGCTCTTCCCCGACTCCGGGAACCCCGCAGCCTACGATGCGCAGATCCTTGCCGCCGGCGGATTGGATTTCCAGTTGCTGGGCATCGGCTTCAACGGGCACATCGCGTTTAACGAGCCGATCAGCGCGGGTGACATTTCCGTGGAAGAGTACGCCGCGCTGCCGTCGCGGATGATTCACCTGACCGACCTGACCATCCGGACCAACGCGGACCTGACCGCCGGGGGAGATGTGACGCTTGTCCCGCACAGGGCGGTCACCATGGGGATGAAGCCGATCCTGCAGGCCAAGGAAATCATGCTGCTGGCCTGCTTCAAGGAGCAGGCCGCGCCCCTCGAAAAAATCATGTCCGGAAAAATCACCCCTGAAACCCCGGCCTCGTTTCTTTTGAACCATCCTTGCGTTCAGGTGATCTACACGGCGGACACCATCAAGCTTGCCACCCGCGTGGCGGGAATAAACGAAGAGAGCACCTTCATAAAAATGAGCGTTAAAACGGTCAACGTTGAACGCTCAACTTTCAACGATCACGTTATGGACGAGGAGGCCAACAGGCTCGCAGGCCGGACATAACGGAAGAGTCTGGAGCATTCCCGGTTTGGGGTGAGCGAAAGGAAGCGAATAACATGAAACGTACAGTGTTGGCGGCCGCTTTGGCCGGCATGGTTTTGGGCGGCATCGCGGCAGAACCGGATGCCGACGGTTTTGTTTCCGTTTTCAACGGTCAGGATCTGAGCGGGTGGATCGGTGCGACGCAAAGTTACGCCGTGGAGAACGGCGTCCTCTACGCCAAGCCGGACAAGGGCGGGAACCTGATGCTGGAAAAGCAGTACACGGACTTTATCCTCAGGTTCGATTTCCTGCTCACCACGAACAGCAACAACGGCGTGATGCTCCGCATGAAAGAGGTTCACGGGCGCGGGAGTATCCACGGCATGGAAATACAGATCTTGGACGATTACGGGAGCCAGTACCGCAATCTCGTTGATTGGGCCTGGAACGGTTCCATCATCGGGGTTGCCGCGGCAAAACGCGGTTTCCTCAAGCCGGTCGGCCAGTGGAACACGCAGGAGGTGCGCGCCATCGGATCACGCATCACCGTCGTGCTGAACGGCACGGTGATCCTCGACACGGATCTGAGGGCGCTCAAAAAGCTGCCGGACGGCAAGCCGCATCCCGGCATGCTCAATCCCAAGGGATACCTCGGCTTCATGGCCCATCACTCCCGCGTGGACTTCCGGAATCTCCGCATCAAGGAAATCAAGCCGTAGCCTGTGCATCCGGTTGGCCGGAATCGGGGATTGACGG
>JALHET010000274.1 GCA_022839525.1 Lentisphaerota bacterium | reverse complement strand
TGCACTTCATCTTGATAAGGATGGATCCGAAGCCTTTTTCGACGATCTGAGCAATCCCGGTACAACAGCCTTCGAGACAGAGGCAGACGCATTTGCATCGAATATGCTGATACCCCAAGAAATCTGGGAAGATGCATCCCTTTCGCCGGCATCGACGCCGGGCGAGGTTACCGCCTTCGCTGAGCGATTACGCATCAGTCCAGCCATTCCCGCAGGACGGTTACGGTACGAATCGGGGAACTATTCGCTTTTTTCAAGGCTTGTCGGAAACGGAAAATTACGAATTCTTTTTCCGGATAAGATGACGCCCCTGCATTGACTCAGCTCAACCGGAGGTTGAGCCTCTCGCGCCGGCTGCGCGCGTTACGCGTTCGCCGGTCGGGATTCGAGGTGCCTCAGTCTTGATGATTTGCTCCGCTTGAGATTATGGAGCTTCGGGTGTATTCTGGAAGGGTAGAAAAATCAGGGTAAAAAAAGGTTAGGCGATGATTCCTTCCATACTTGCGCGGCAGCTCGATCGAGGCGTCAGGGATTTTATCGACGCGATGTTTCCGATTGCGACGCCGTATTTCCAGAATATGCTCGGCAGTTTTTTGGCGAAGCCGGGAAATGTGTTCAAGGGGCCGTTTTATCAGCTGGGGCTGCCGTTTGCGCACGGCGAGGACGCGGCGATTCCGTTTCCGACTATCCGCATCGAGGGGTTCAAGCCCTGGGCGCATCAGGAAAGCGCGTGGAAGCGGCTTGGCGGCCCTGTTCCGGCGAGTACGCTGGTGGCGACAGGGACGGGCTCCGGAAAGACTGAATGTTTTTTGTATCCGATTCTTGATTACTGCGCGCGCAACAAGGGCGGCGGGATCAAGGCGATTTTGCTGTATCCGATGAACGCGCTTGCAGACGATCAGGCGCGGCGCATTGCAGAGCTGGTGCATACCCAGAGCGCTCTCGCCGGCATCAGGGCGGGAGTCTATACCGGGTCGGCGAGCGAGACGCGCATCAAGACTATGGGCGAGCGCGACCTGATTACCGACCGCGAAACGCTCCGCGAGTATCCGCCCGATATTCTGTTGACCAATTACAAGATGCTCGATCTCCTCCTCCTCCGTTCCAAGGACCGGCCGTTGTGGCGCGACAAGGCGCTCAAGTTTTTGGTGGTCGACGAGTTGCACAGTTTCGACGGGGCGCAGGGCACCGATCTTGCATGCCTGATCAGACGGTTGCGCGAGCGGCTCGAATGCGCCGATTCCGGGAGCATCGCGTGCGTCGGAACTTCGGCAACGCTCGGCACGGGGGAAGAATCGCGAACTTCGCTTCTCGATTTCGCCCGCAAAGTGTTTCATGCCGATTTTGATGATGATTCGCTGATCGAGGAGTCGCGCCAGACAGAGAAGGAATTTCTTGCACAAGCATGGGTGTCGCGCATCGGGCTGCCCGGTCCGGAATCGGGCGCGCTGCTTGAACCCTTCGGTTCTGTCGGGCAGCCAGGTTCTGTTGAACTGCCCGGTTCTGTTGTGTCGAACACTGACGAGTACATTCTGCGCCAGATGCGGCTCTGGTTTCCCGATATCGAATGGAGTACGCGCGCCGAGGACCGCATTGCACTCGGCGCGGAGCTTTTGACGCACGGGGTGTTCCAGAATATCCTGCGCTATATGGAAGGCCGCGCGCGTTCTGCCGAGGACCTTGCGGCGCATATCCGTAAAACCTGGGCGCCTTCGCGCGCGTGGAGCGACGCGCATGTGCAGCTGTGCCTCGACAGTCTGTTCGCGCTCGTTAGCTACGCGCGCAGGCTGGACGGTTCGCGCACGGTTCCTTTTTTGACGGTGCGTACGCAGTTCTGGATGCGCGAACTCAGGCGCCTTGTCGCTTCTGTTGCCGTTCCGGCGCCGGAGCCCGACGGAAAACCGGAAACACCTGTTGTTCCGCTCATGCTTGCCGACGAGATTTCGGCGACCGACAAGAAGGTCAGGCTGCCTCTGGTGCACTGCAGGGAATGCAATTGCGTCGCATGGCTTACGCGGGAAGCGCCCGGGGAAGCGCCGGTTGTTCAGGATTTGAGGTCTATCTACAACGGGTATTTCGGCGAATCGAAAGATACGATACTGCTCTATCCGATGGAAGAAGGAGCCGACGCGCCGGAAGGATCGCTGCGATACAAGTTCTGCGCCGACTGCGGATACCTTTCGCCTGAAAGCGCCGCGGAATGCGCGAATTGCCACCAGACGGCGATCCTGCCGGTTTGGCGGCGCGCTTTGATAAACGCGAACGGCAAGTTCGATTCATCCTGCCCCCGGTGCGGAAGCGCGGGCGACCTGACTATTATGGGCGCCAAGGCGGCAAGCCTGTTGGCGGCGCTCGTGGGGCAGACGTTTTCGAGCCCGTTCAATCCGGACAAGAAACTGCTGGCATTTTCAGACTCGGTGCAGGACGCATCGCACCGCGCAGGCTTTTTAACTGCGCGCGCCTGGACGTTCAGCTTCCGCACTGCGATCTGTTCGGTGCTGGCCGCGTCGAACGATTCCTGTTCGCTCAGCGAATTCAGCCGGCGGTTTCTGGACTACTGGAAAGAGAAAACTGGCTCGGCCGAACGGTTTGCTGGAATATTTCTCCCGCCCGATCTTGAGTGGTTCGAAGACTACGAAGTGCTCAAATCGACAGGAGCCCTCCCCGCCGGTTCCGACCTTGCGGAAAAACTGTCGCTCAGGCTCTGCTGGGAAATCGCGAGCGAGTTTACGTTCCGCAGCAGGATCGGGCGCACGCTTGAGCGCACCGGGACGGCGATTGCCTCCTTCGAGTCGGACGCGCTGGAAAAAGCCGTAGCGGATGTCGCTTCTGAAGCTGCCGAGCGTCAGGAACGGTTCCGCGGCGTCACGCCTTCTCACCCCGAATGGCGGCGTCTCCTCTGGGGCATTTTATTCCGGTTTAAAAACCTCGGCGCGGTGAACGAGCCGTCCATCCGCGCGCTTTTCGAGTACGGGGCGACGTACCCGTTCCAGCGCACGCGCAGGCACATGCCGGGATTTTCCAAGCGCGCTCCGCACATCGTCACCGCGTTTTCGCGCTCGTCCATTCACGAGAGCCTTGCCGCCGTCGACAAGAGAAAAACCTGGTTCGAGGCATGGACCGCACGCTGCTCCGCCGCTCTCATTCCCGGCTTTGCGTTCGATGCTCCGGACGAAGATGCCGAACTGC
>JALHET010000273.1 GCA_022839525.1 Lentisphaerota bacterium | reverse complement strand
CCGCGCCGTCCGTGCCCAGACAGTCCATAAAGCGGAAAAAATACACCAAAAAACGCAGTTTTACAAGACAATGTCCGCGCCGTGCCTTATACTGCAGACACCATAAAGGGGAAATCGGATATGAACACGTTGACCACTCTTTCCGGACGCCGCGGGTTCTTGCTCCGTGCCGCCGCTTTCGCGACTGCCGTCAAAACAGGGTTCGCCGCAACGCACGCCCGTGCCTCAGCGCCGCCTTCCAAAACAGTGACGATGGGGTTTATCGGGCTCGGCGGAAGGGCGACCCAACTGCTTCCTGTCTTTATGAACCTCTCGGACACACGCATCCTCGCCGTCTGCGATGTTAACCGCGAGCGCCGCGAACGCGGCAAAGCCACCGCAGATGCCTACTACGGTAACACCGGTTGCGCAGCCTACCGCGACTTCCGGGAACTTCTCGCACGCCCCGATATCGACGCGCTCTACATTGCCACCGGCGACCGCTGGCACGCCCGGCTCGCCATACTCGCCATGCAAGCCGGCAAAGACGTCTATTGCGAAAAGCCCATTTCCCTCTCCATGCGCGAAGGCGAAGCGGTCGTAACAGCCGCGAGGCGTTACCAGCGCATCTACCAGGGCGGTGTGCAGCGCCGCACTGTCGGCAACTTCGTCACAGCCATGGCGCTCGCGACAAGCGGCAGGCTCGGCCGGCTCCACACGCTCCATGCGGGCATGGCCAGCATGGGACGCTCCGCCGTCAATCATTTCCTGCCTGCCGAGCCCCTGCCGAACCCTGACGATCTCGACTGGGACATGTGGCTCGGCCCCGCGCCGTGGCGTCCGTTCAACGCCAAGTATATCAAAGCCTGGCACGGCGAATACGACTATCACGGCGGCCTCACAGAATGGGGCAGTCATACCATCGACCTGTGCCAACTCGTGCTGGGCCGCGAACACACCGCACCGGTGCGTTACACGCCCGTGGACGCCACAACCCTGACCGCCCATTATGCCGACGGGATCAAGCTGGTTCTTCGCCAAAAGGGGTTCCTTAATTCCTGCGCGGTCCGCTTTGAGGGTGACGAGGGGTGGGTGGAAACCGACGATTCGGGTGCTATCCGCGTTTCCCCGCAGACCCTTCTCGACAACCGCGCGATCCAGACCGAGAGCTGGATGCGCCCCGTTGCCCATCCTGCCGAGTTCATCGCCTGCGTCAAATCGCGCCAGACCCCCAGCGCGCCTCCAGACGCGCTGCACTTCACGCATGTTGCCTGTCACGCGGCCACCATTTCTTACCATCTTAATCGCGAGCTCACCTTCGACCCGGCAGCTCTGGCCTTCACGAACGATGCGGAAGCCAACCGACTCATCAACCGTTCTTGCCGTGCCCCATGGTCCATCTAATCGCTAAAAATTAAAGGTCACTTCCATGTCTACCTCAACCTGCCTCCCCCTTCGCTCGTGCCGGCTGTCCGCTGCTGATTGCCGTTTTTTCTCTCTCCGCTTTGCCCGCTGCGCCTCTGCGAAAACTCTCCTGTTCTTTACTTCCCTTCTCACGCTCACGCTTTTCGCCGATGAGGCCGCCTTGCTTCGGCAGCTTGCATCCGGGTCCACCGGGGAAAAGGACGCGGCACGTCAAACGTTGTTGACCAACGCCACTCCCGCCGCCGTCCGACAACTCGGCGCCCAACTCGTCAGCCCCGACACCTTTGACAACGCCTGTTTCCTGCTCGAAGCCCTGAAACGCCCCGAGGCCGATGCCGCCCTTCGGGCTGCCCTTTCCACAACCTCGGGCCGCGAGCAGGCCGGGCTGCTCGGCGCCTTGGCGCGCCGTGCCGACATTGCCGCCGAATCCCAAGCCATCGCGCTGCTCAACAAACCCGAGCCTGTCCGTACCGCCGCCCTGAACTATCTGGGCAGCATCGCCACGCCCGGCGCGCTGGCAGCCCTTGAAGCCGCACCGCTCGACGCCGCCAGCGCCGACGCCATCATGGCCGCCGCCGAAAAACTTGCGGGCCGAAAAGCGCTCAAACAAGCCGTAAACCTTTACGCGCGCCTCTACCGCTCCAGCAGCCTGTCCGACCCCATCCGCCTTGCCGCTTTCTGCGGCCTCGTCCACGCCGACACTGCTAACGCGGCCGCACTGTTGCCCGAGGGTCTCCGCCACGCCTCGCCAATCTGGCGCGGCACAGCCGCCCGGCTCGCTTCCCAACTGCCTGACAAGGTTCTTAAAAAAAAGGGGGCTAACCTGATGAAGTCCCTCCAGCCCGAAGGCCGCCTCGCGCTCGTGAACGCGCTTGCCCATGCGAAAAAACGCGCGGGTGCCCCGTTGGTGCGGGCCGCCATGGGGAATGAAGCGGACGCGGACGTGCGACTGGCCGCGATTTCCGGCATCGGCACTCTCGGCGATGCGGAGGACGCGCCCGCGCTCATTGCGCTGCTCGGGCACACCGACACCGCGGTCGCCGACGCCGCCCGCATGAGCCTCATCAAACTCGATGACCCGGACACCGACGTACGCCTCACACGCGCCCTCTCCAAGGCTTCCGGTGACGCCGCCACCCTCACCCGCCTGCTTGGTGTGGTCACTTTCCGCAAGTCGCCCAAAGCCGCCCCCACACTCCTCCCCTGCCTGACCCACACAGCCCCCGCTGTCCGCGCCGCCGCCTTCAACGCGCTGGCCGCCCTCTGCGTCAAAGACACTGCCCCCGCCATAGCCGCTGCCGCCGCCACCGCCACCGATCCCGCCGAAATCCGCGCCGCCCCCGCCCGCCCCGCCCGTCCTGTTTTTCCAACCGCTGGCCCTCGCCTCTCACCCCACAGGGCTCGCCTCGCTCGCGGTCGGCGTCGAGTCGAAAGACCCGGCCGTCTCGGACGAGGCGTTGCGCACGCTCGCCAACTTCTGGAAAACGTGTGACGCCATCCCCTGTTTGCTCGGACAGGCAACCTCACACACGAGACCCCCGCTGCGCATCGTCGCCCTGCGCGGCGCCATCCGCCTTCTCCCGCTCGTCCCCGATCCCGCCGTCTATGAGAAAGTCCTCACCCACGTCACGGCGCTCGCCCTCCGCCCTGAAGAAAAAGCGCTCATCGCCGACCTTCCGCCCCGTGCCCCACAGTCCTGGTTCCCCGGCATCCACTTCCTGCCCCACCGCATCGGCTCCCACCGCTCCGAGGCCTGCGCGGTGGCCGATTTCAACGGCGACGGGAAACCCGACATCGCCGCCGGCCCCTTCCTCTATCTTGCCCCCGACTGGAAGCCGGTCAAGATCCGCGAGGTCAACACCACCGTCACCGACAACGGCAAAGGCTACGCCGATGACTTCTGTAACCTCGTTCTCGATGTGAACAAAGACGGCAAACCAGACATCGTCTCCGGCGGCTGGTTCTCCAAGACCTCCTTCTGGTTTGAAAACACCCTCGGCAAAGAAGGCCTCTGGCCTGTCCACGTCATCGAGAAACTCGGCAACCACGAGACCGGCATCCTCGTCGACATCGACGGCGACGGCAAGGAGCAGGAGTTCCTGCCACACACCCACATCACCGTCTGGTACGGAATCGGTAAAGACCCCAGCGGCGCGCCCAACCTCGTGCGCCACACCGTTTCTGAAAAGCGCAACATCCTCGGCGCCGGCGCGGGCGACCTCAACGGGGACGGGCGCCCCGACATCATCCGCCCGGACGTCTGGTTCGAAGCCCCGAAGGATCTGCAATCCGGCATGTGGATCGAACATCCCATCGCCCTCGGCGGCACCAACGGCACCGTCGCCCACACGTCCAACATCATCGTCTTCGATGTGAACAGGGACGGACGCAACGACATCATCACGAGTTCCGCCCACGCGTACGGCATCTTCTGGTATGAGCAACTGCCCCGGGGGGCCGGCGGCGAAATCACGTTTAAGCAGCATACCATCGACGACACCTGGACGCAGGCCCACTACCTCGCTTTCGCGGACATCGACAACGACGGCAACAAAGAGATCATCACCGGCAAACGTTTCATGGCCCACAATGGGAACGACCCCGATGCGTACGGCAAGCTTTGCGTCTTCTACTACCGCTTCGCGCCCGGCCCTGACCCCGTGTTCCGCAAATACGCCATCAGTTATGACGAGGGCTTCAGCGCAGGCCTCAACATCGTGCCCATCGACATCGACGGCGATGGCGACCTCGACCTTGTGACGACCGGTAAATGGGGCGGCCCCGTGCTGTTCGAGAACCGCATGACCCGCAAGTAACCGGCACTGCCACACGCTTCGTTTGAAACGCCTTTGCGACAACCATGTCCAACACCCCTGACAAAGCCCTGACCCCCTATACCACCACGCTGACAGACGAGGCTAGGCGCCGCGGCATTCGGGTGCGTTTCGTGAACCCTGACCCCGACCTCCCGATTTTCGAACTCAGCCATCAGGGCAAAACAATCCGCTGTTTCAACGCATTGACCGACCTTGCCGGCGCGGCGACCTACCATCTGGTCAACAACAAACGCTCGTGCCACGAGTGGCTGGCACGCCGCCGTTTCCCCGTTCCCGCCCAATGCCCTTACGATGACGCACGGAAGGCCTTAGCGCTCGCATTTCTGCGCGACCACGCACCCATCGTGGTCAAGCCCTGCATGCAATGGGGCGGCCGCGGCGTCTCCATGGGCATCCGCACGCCCGGCGAGTTGCACGCCGCCGTGCGCTTCGCGCGGCGCTACGAACCGGACGTGATTCTGGAGGAAACCGTGCCCGGCAAAGACCTGCGCGTGATCCTCGTCGGCGGGGAATTGGCCGCCGCCATCCGGCGCACCCCGGCGCAGGTCATTGGCGACGGCGCCCACACCATCCGCCAGCTCATCGCCCGCCACAACGCGCGGCGACGCAAAGAGGATTCCAGCAACGTAATCCCGTGGAACGCGGAGACGCGGCGCAACCTTGCGGAACTGAACCGTTCCCCCGGCGACATCCCCGCCCCCGGAGAACAGGTGCAGGTGCGCCTGACCAACAACTACCACACCGGCGGCACGGTCGAGGTCGTCACGGATGCCGTCCCCGCGCACGCCCTCGGGATCGCGCGGCGCATCGCGCGCGGACTCGGCCTGCCGCTCGTGGGCGTGGACTTTCTGATCGACCGCACCGCACGGCGCACGACCGTCATCGAGGTCAGCCCCGACCTAGCCATCTCCCCTCCCGAGGGCGAGGCTGTCGCCAAGAAGTTCCTCGACTTCCTATTCCCCTCTGCCACCCTGCAGCCGTGACAGGACAATTGGGACTCACTGGACGCGGCCGGTGTAGGCGTCGGCGCCTGAGGTGTCGATCGCGTACTTGAAGAACTTTTTCTCCGCCTCCGAGCGCGCCTTGTCCCAGGGACGAGGACTGCCGCAGAGCTGCACGGCCCAAAGCTTCAACTCCTTGCGGTGCCAATTGACCATGCAGTTCGTACCCCACGCGCCGCCATGCCCGAACCAGGCGTCTTCCGTGTCTTCTTCCGGTGCCTTAAGCCCGAGCGAATAACCCTCCATGCCTTTCGGGCGCGTCGACTTCGCGAGAATCTCCTTAACGGTTTCTTCCTTGAGTATCCGCACGCCGTTCTCGCCCACGCCGAGGTTCATAAGCATCTTATAGAACTTGAGCTGGTCGTTCGCGGTCGTCCAAAGCCCCGCGCCCGCCGACGCAAAGACATTATCACCGTTGTAGGGACGCTGCTGCATCTCGTTCTGCAGGCGGTATTTCGCAGGCGCGTCCTTCACGCAGTCGTACATCTCCACCTGAGTCTCAAGCTGCTTGTCGGTCGGCTTGAACGAGCTGGACGCCATGCCGAGCGGGTCGAAAACGCGCTCCTTGAGGAAGTCCTCCCAGCGTTTGCCGGTCACCACCTCGATAACCGCCGCGCCGATGTCGATGCCGGTGTTGGAATACTGCACCTTCGTGCCGGGCTCGAAGAGTAGCGGACACGCCGCCGCGATCGCCGCAGTCTGCCGGAGCGGGG
>JALHET010000272.1 GCA_022839525.1 Lentisphaerota bacterium | reverse complement strand
GGCACCGACCCCTTCAACCGCGACACCGACGGCGACGGCGTCTGGGACGGCGACGAGATCGGCCAGGGCTCCGACCCGCTCGACCCCGCCGACAGCCAGCCCCGCGAGACCGTCCCCTTCACGGTCCTCTTCGGCGACACGAGCGGCAGCCACTCCGAAAAATACCGCCTGACGGTCACCCCGGTATCCGGCGACGCCCGCCCCGGCTGGACGCTGGTGAACCGCGCGTTCGGCCAGCCCGACCCGCTCACCGTCAGGCTTGCCGCCGGAGCGACCTACGAGGTCGCGCTCGAACACGTCGCCACCGACCCCGACTACGACGACACCCCCCGCCCCGACTACGACGACACGCTTGAGTTCTCCCCGGACGCCTCCGCGCCCGGCATGGCCGTCCTCGCCGACGACCCCGACGGCATCCTCGGCGTCCATAACGAGGGCGACACCTTCTACGCCGCCGGGAAGAGCGCCCGGATCACCGTCATCCGCGCCGGGCTCGTCCCCGACTACAACCGCGACCGCGAGATCTCCCCCGCTGAAGTGTCCGGGGACACCTTCCGCCTCTGGATCAACGACGACGCGGACACGGGCGACGTCGCGGAGGGCGAAAGCGACCGGCCCGGCCGGTCCTCCGGCTGGCTGTCCAGGGCCAACTTCAGGGACAAGCGCGTCAACGGCCGCGCCGACCTGCCGGACTTCTTCCCCGTGTGGCTGGATCTTAGCGAAGCCCTCGCCCGCCTCGACGCGATGCCCGGCGGCGGCAGGATCGAGATCAAGCTCCGCCACGCCAGGAACGCGCTCGCCTACGTCCCGACCGCGCTCTCCACCAACGACGCCGGCGCCTTCCTCGTTTCGGACGTCGCGGGACTCGCCTCCGCCGCCACGCGCAAGATCACCGACGACGGCGTGGCGCTCCCCGGCGTCTTCGTCGATGCCGTCCGCGCCGACCCGTCCAAGGGCGTCATCCTCATCGAGGGCCGCGCCGAGACCACCGAACCCCTCGTCCTTGAAATCTGGCGCAAAGGCAGGAAGGTCCTGGAGAAGTCGCTGCCCCTGCACGTCGCGCCCGTGGAGCAGATGTACGCCCGCGTCAACCTGCGCGACGGCGCCGCCGCCGTGACGCCGGGGTCCTGCCTCCCGCCCGCGAACGGCACGAACGTCGTCTTCCTGCACGGCTTCAACGTGGACGCGGAAAAGGCCCGGGGCTGGCATGCCGAGATGTTCAAGCGCCTCTGGCAGTCCGGCTCCAAAGCGCGCTTCCACGGGGTGACGTGGCGGGGCGATATTGGCGGCATAAACGTCTTTCGCTACCACGAAGATGTGGTCTCCGCCTTCGCAACCGCGCCGCACCTCAAGAACTATGTCAACGGCTTGTCCGGCGAGAAAATCATGATGGCGCACAGCTTGGGCAACATGGTCGTCTCATCGGCCATCGCCGACCACGGCATGAGCGTCGGCAAGTACTTCATGCTCAACGCCGCCGTCCCCGCCGAGGCGTACGACCCCAGCCTCTGGAGCGATTCGCCCGACGCATCCAACCGGCTTGTGCATGACTATTGGCGCGACTACACCAACACCTGTTGGAGCGCCAAGTGGCACGAGCTTTTCGCCGGCGCCCCCTCCGACGACCGCGGGCGTCTGACCTGGAAGGGCCGCTTCGCCGGTGTCCTGACGGGCACGGCCGCCTACAACTTCTACTCCTCCGGCGATTCGGCCAACAGCGCGGACGGCGACCAACTGTTCGAACTGCTCGAAGAAACGCCCGCAACAGGCACCCCCCCGCCCTCCAGGCGCTACGCCTGGCAGAAGCAGGAGACGCACAAGGGGCGCGGCGCGTTCGATCCCGCCGGCACCTCGTGGGCGGGATGGGGGTTCGCGGAACATGAGGAACAGGCCAGCGCGGATCCGCCGACCTACACGATGGTCCGCGACTACTCGGTGGCGGCGGCGAACGCCACCGCCGCCACCAACCCCCTCGCGTTCGCGGAGGCCCCCGTCTTCCTCAAGAACCCTCCCGGCATGTTCACCAACAGCATCCCGCCCGCGCTCCGCAACGAGCTGCTGGCAAAGGGCATCCCCGCGCTCTCGCCGGCGGCGGGGAAGGCGACCATAATTCCGGACACGCTTGTTAACGTCAACATGAACACTGCTTGCAAGCCGGAAGGTGGGTTGTGGGGACGGAATCACAAAGATTACGGCAAGAGATGGCTTCACAGCGACATGAAGGACATGGCGTTTTTCTATACGCACAAACTTTACAAGGAACTGGTTGAGCTAGGAGGGTTATGATGAAGAAGGCCAGGCTTGTTTTTATCGTTGCCGTCTGTGTCGTCATCATTGTCGCTATATTGCGTCTTGAAGGCCGCAGAAACCAGAAGAGCGCAAGTGATGTCGGAGTTGGCACAAATGTGGTCCGCACCGCAACGCCTGTTCGGCGGAGCGGCGAAGGTTCGCCGGAAACTGAAGTTGCGTTGGGGAAAAGTTCCGCCGCCCTCTCGCCCATGAGGGAGACGGACAGCGTTTTGGTGCGTCTCGAACCGGGGCATCCAAAGCCCGCGCATATCGTCAAAGCACAAAAAGACGGAGCGCAAGCAAAAATCACTTTCCTTGTGGTTGACGACAAGGGCAGGCCGGTTCCTGATGCTACGGTCGCCGGAGGGTTTTACAACCACGAACGGGACGGCCATGGATTCTCCAGCCAGACCCAGAACGACGGGACAGTTGAGTTGACGGATCTTTGTGTATGGGAAATAAACTATGGCGTTGAGAAGTCCGGCTATTATGAGACGCGGGGGCGTTATGATTTCTACAAGGCCGGATTCGACTGCGTGAAGGACGGACGCTGGATACCCTGGAATCCGACAGTTGAAGTTGTCCTCAAGCGCAAGGTCAATCCGGTGACGATGTATGTTCGCCAAGGCGCGATCAACAGATTGGCGCTCCCGAAACTTGACGATTGGACGGGGTTTGATTTGGAGCGCTCCGACTGGGTTCAGCCGCACGGCAAGGGGAAACACGAGGATTTCCAAGTGTTTTTCCGGCGCGGGGAAACAAATCACATGGGGGTTTTTCGTCAATTTTCTCTGACATTCCGGTTTTGCAAACCCTTTGACGGGTTTTATCTGGGATAGCGACCCGACCCTGAATTTTTCATACGCCATACCGTTTGTTTTCTCCTGGAAACGGATAAACTTCCTGTATTCCTCCAGTTGGCCG
>JALHET010000271.1 GCA_022839525.1 Lentisphaerota bacterium | reverse complement strand
ACGATGCTGCCCTGTCCGCCGGTCCGCGTGGCCGAGGCTGCGGCGTATGACCTGCTGGGCTCGACCAACATCGCGCCGTCCGTCACGGGCGGCGGCACGGTCTCCAACGGCGTGCTGGTTGTCACAGACCGCATCGATCCGGCCTCCGCCTCGGAGGTCGCCTCGCTGTCCATCGGGCACCTTGTCCTCAACGGCACCAACCCCGTTTACGCTTGCACGGTGGCGGGGCAGACCAATGACCTTGTGCGTGTCGGCGGGGTTCTGGAGGTTTCCTCGGCCGGCACAATCGACCTCGGGCGCACGGCTGAGGATCCGCTGGCCACGCCATTCCGCCGCACGGTGATGACGTTCGGCACGCTGGATCCAACCGGCGCGCAGACGCTGTCCCAATGGAAGGTGACGGGCGACGGGATCGCCGGGAAGCGTTATGTCCGCAAGGTGATCGTCGACCGTGTGAACGGCCGCGTCGATGTGGATATCCGTTACAACGGCACCTTCTTCTTCATCCGGTGACGCGGCTTACGGGGTGAGCCAATCGCGCAAGCCGGCGAGGATCGCTTCGGCGACGCGGTGTTGCCGGTTCTTTTGCCGGAGGGCTTCCTCGCCTTCTGGGCAGGTGATGAAGTCCAGTTCCAGAAGGCAGGAGGGGACGGCGGGGTTGCGGCAGACCGCGAAACTGGCGGCGCGCACGCCCCCGTCTGGGATCGGCGTGGCGGCGGCCAGATGCGGGTGAAGGGCGCGTGCGAGGCGGAGCCCGATCCCGTTCCACGCATACGTGGCGATGTGGCGGCTCTCGCGCGGATTTCCGGACGCGCCGCAGGAATTGTAATGGATCGAGATAAAGGCGTCGGCCTTTTTGCCGTAGGCAATCCGGACACGTTCGTAGAGACCCAGGTCGATGTCGGCGTCGCGCGTCAACAGGACGTTGAACCCGGCGTGTTCCAAGACGCTCTTCACCACTACGGCCTGTTCCAGATTGGCCTGTTTTTCGGTGAGGCCGGTCGGGCCGACGGCGCCGCTGGAACTGCCGCCGTGCCCCGGGTCGAGCACGACGAGGATTCCGGCGGGCGGGCGGTTTGTGGGCGGATGGGGGCTGAACCCGGCGGTCAGGTCGGGGATGGGCTGATCGCGTGGCGGCAGAGCGCCACCCTCGGCGGGCGTGAGGTGGCGGGTTTCGGCAAAGTTCCGGGTGCCGGCGAGCCACAGGCGGGTATGGGCGCCGGAAAATCCGGCACCCTGAGCCGTGAATCCGGGCGGCAAGAATCCGGCGGTGTCTCCGCCGTCCGGTTCGCTGCGGGCGCGCGTCTCGAAAAGCGGCCCCGTCACCCTGTAGGCCGGCCACGCCGTGCGTGCGGTGAGCGGGGCGGCGGGGGCGTCGGCAAGACCGTCGGAGTAAAAGACGACGGGCACCGCTTCGACGGGGAAGGGGAAGGAGAATGTTGCGGTGTAGAGCGTGGGGGCGGATGGCAGGGCGGACAACGTCAGGGTGCGCTCGCCCATGCTGGCGCAGACGGTCCGGCCCGCGGGCGCGCGGCAGGCGAGGGTGACGGTTTCGCCGGTATAGACGCCGAGGGGTTGAAGCGGCTGTTGGGCGCGGAGACTCTTGCCGTCCCACTCGGGGGAAGGCAACGGGACGGTGAAGGTGTGCTGGTATCCGGTTGTGCCCGCGCGGCAGTCAAGGGTGTTGGTGCCGGGCTTCACGGGAGCCATGTGGAGGAAACCGCCGGTGCGCCAGACGGTGACGGTCTGCCCGTTGACTGTGAGGGGCGTGTCTGGCGGCGTGACCGACCCGATAACGAAAACGCGCCCCGAGGCCGGGACGCAGGCGTGGGCCGCCGGAAAAACGATGGCAATCTTCGGCTCAGCGGCAGTGAGGAGCAGGCGCGCAAACGCGCCGGCAAGAAAAGCGTTCCAACGGTTCATAGACTAAAGTATAGCGGTCCATGAATGGCATGACCACCGAAAAGGGGCGGATGCTCTCCCCTCCTTTCGTGCGAGAAAAAACACCTGAACGTTGAGTGTTGAGCGTTGAACGTTTAGCAAAAACGCTCTTGCATCACCCCCGTCCTTTCTTCATTATATACCCATAACGGTTTTCGGATGATGTTTGCCCGCATTCAATCCAGCCAAGAGGTCAACCATGAACAACACCGCCGTATCGCGTCTCTTATCTTGCGTCCTCGCTCGGTTTCAGGTTTCAGGTTTCCGGTTCCATCGCGGAGCGCCGGGAGGGGCAAGTGTCACTTGCCCGGCGGCGGTCACGCCGTCACCCGGTAAATCCTCCGCGTCTCCGCGTCTCTGCGTTAAACGGTCCATGCTCGCGCTCGCCTGCGCGGGCCTGTCCGCCGTCGCCGCCAGCGCCGCCCCCGCCGGCGAGGCGGCGACCCCGATGTCGTCGCCGGATACGAACCCCTACATCACCTTCTCAAGCTCTTTAAAATTCAATGTCTGGCCGCAAAAATCCTCGGGCGGGACGCTCGAATACTCCGACAACGCGAAGCAATGGCTTACGAACACCACCGCCAACATGGAAGCGAAACCCGACTCCGGAGTCTATAAGCTGTACGTCCGTGGAACGGGCAACACCCGGATTACAGCCGATAGTCCCCCCCACGGCTGGCAAATCACCGCCGATAATCCGGACACCCGGGTCGCCTGCTCCGGCAATCTCGCGACCCTGCTCGACTATAAGGCAGTGAAAAACGGCCAGCATCCGCCGATGGATGAAAAATGCTTCGAGAAACTCTTCAAGGACTGTACGCTACTCAGCAGTGCGCCGTCGCCGCCGGCGGCGAATCTGACGTATGCCTGCTGCCGCTACATGTTCGCAGACTGCACGAGCCTGACGAACGCGCCCGCGCTGCCCGCCACGACGCTGGCTACCGAATGCTACAACTGCATGTTCGAGGGCTGCACGGCACTGACGCGCGCACCGGAGCTGCCGGCCACGAATCTGGCGCTCGGCTGCTACGCCTTCATGTTCATCGGCTGCGGGAGCCTGACCAAGGCGCCCGCGCTACCCGCCACGACGCTGGCGCCCGCCTGCTACCGCCAGATGTTCGGCTCCTGCGGGAGCCTGACAAAAGTGCCCGCGCTGCCGGCCATGACGCTGACATCCTTCTGCTACGGGAACATGTTCTACGACTGTCCGGGACTGACGGAATTGCCGGTGCTCCCGGCGACGAATCTGGTCGACAGATGCTACTACGAAATGTTCAAGGCCTGCCCGGGCATCAAAGTGTA
>JALHET010000270.1:905-4149 GCA_022839525.1 Lentisphaerota bacterium | reverse complement strand
CTGTTTTGCGAGTGACACGTTTCAACCGGGGAAAATGTCCTTCGAGGGATCCGTGATCTGCAATGCGTCCGTGCTTCCGGAGATGATCGCGGCGCATGCGGGGCACTTGTCCCCGGACGAGATCGAGCGGATCGTAAAGGTGATGGATCAGAAAGAGTTATAATGAAGAACGCATCACATGTCTGGCCCACGGTTCTGGTTCTTGGGATGTCCGTGGCAAGTGTGTCGGCCGCGCCAGTCCAACTCGTGCCGCAATCCCATTACGGTGACATTGCCCGTAAGATGGCGCGTGTCCTTCCTGCGGCGCATCTTTCGCAGCGCCCGTTGGATGACGGGATCTCGCCGATCGCGTGGACAAACCTGCTGAACGCGCTTGATTTCGACCGCAGCTACTTTCTCCAGAGCGACATCGCAGCCTTCACGAACATGCAGTTCCAGATTGACGATGCCATGAAGTCCGGCGACATCGCTTTTCCGTATGAGGTGTACCGCGTGTTCCGTGAACGGGTCGGGCAGCGGTATGTTTTTGTGACAAACCTGCTCGCCAAGGGATTCACGTTCACCAACAATGAAACATACACCTGGAAGCGTAGGGATGCGCTGTGGCCCGCGTCTTTGGAGGAGCAGGACGAGTTGTGGCGCAAGCGGATCAAGAACGAGGTTCTGACGCAGGTGATCGGGAAAGAGCTTGATCAGGCCGCGGCCTCGAACACCGTGGTTGCCGCGGCGGTTACCAATGCGCCTCAGGCGGGCAAGGGCACCGTTACGAACGCGCTGCCGGACACCCCGGAGGAAAACATTGCCAAGCGGTATAAGCAGCTGTTGATCGTGATCCAGGATATGGACGAAGAGGCGGTTTTGCAGCGGTATCTCAGTGCGGTGGCTACGGCCTATGACCCGCACTCGGATTACATGTCTCCCATGCGCAAAGAGGATTTCGACATCGACATGAACCTTTCGCTCTGCGGGATCGGCGCGCAACTACGGTCGGAAGACGGCATGGCCATGGTCATGGAGATCATCGCCGGCGGGCCCGCGGACCGCGACAAACGGAAGATCCGCCTCGAAAGGAACGATAAGATCATCGGCGTGGGGCAGGGGGATGGGCCGATCGAGGACATCGTCCATCTGCCGCTCAACAAGGCGGTGCGCAAGATCCGCGGCGCGAAGGGCACCAAGGTTGTGTTGAAAGTGATTCCCGCCTCGGATCCCAGCGGGGCCACGACCAAGCAGGTCGATCTCATCCGCGACGAAGTGAAATTGGAGGAGCAGGCCGCGACCGGGCGTGTCGCGCGCGTGACGCTGGCAGACGGCTCGGCGCGCAAGCTCGGCGTGGTGAGGCTGCCGACCTTTTACGGCACGATGGACAAGCGGCCTAACCAGAAGGGGTTCCGTAGCGCTGCTCTGGATGTGGCCAGGCAGATCGCCGCGTTCAACAGCGAGAATGTTTCGGGACTCGTCCTCGACTTACGCAACAATGGGGGGGGCTCGTTGCGTGAAGCCGTGAGCTTGACGGGGCTGTTTGTGCGCAGCGGTCCTGTGGTGCAGGTGCGCGAGCCGCGTCAGATCGTCGTGTTGCCCGTGCCCAACATGGATCCCGCCATGGCGTTCCGGAAGCCGATGGTGGTGCTGATCAACCGGACTTCCGCCTCGGCATCGGAGATCGTTGCGGGAGCGCTTCAGGATTACGGCAGGGCCGTGGTGGTCGGCGATTCCCAGTCGCACGGCAAGGGTACCGTGCAGACGGTGATGCCGTTGGGGTCTGAAAAATTCGGCTCCATGAAGGTGACCACCGCGAGTTTCTACCGGATCAACGGTTCTTCCACGCAGCGCAAGGGCGTCGCGTCAGACATTGTGATCCCTTCGGTGTTGGACGGCGTGGATATTGGCGAGGACAAGTTGCCGGGCTCGTTGCCGTGGACTCAGGTGGAGTCGGCTCTTTACATTCCGGTTTCGGATGTTGCCAAATTCGTGCCTCTGTTGAAGGAGAAGTCCGCCAAGCGGCTGGCCGCGAACAGCCGCTACGCGCGCTACTGCACCCTTGTGCGGCATGTGCAGGAGGTGAATGCGAAGTCCGAAGTGCCGCTGGAAATCACCGCACGCCGGAAAATTATGAAGGCCGAGCGCGAGATGCGCAAGCTTGAGGATGCGGAGATGGAGTCTGCACAAAAAGGCGGCGAAGAAGACGACGTGGTTCTCGACGAGGCGCTCAACATCCTTTCCGATATGGTCACCCTTTCGGGCGGGGCGGACATTCCGATGGAGACGGAAGGTGACCTGCGGACGCGTATGATGCGCATCTTTGGGCGTGACATGCCGTAACCGTTATGTTTTTAGGAGGTGCCCCGATGAAAATTAAATTCACGAAGATGCATGGCGCTGGCAATGATTTCGTGCTGATCGATGACCGGGAGGGGAAGATTCCCTGGGAGGATCATTTTCTGATGGCCGCGCTGGCGGCGCGCCGGACAGGCATCGGCTGCGAGGGTGTGATTCTTGTGCAGCACTCGGACAAGGCCGATTTCCGCATGCGCTTCCTAAACCCCGACGGGACTGAGGTGGAAATGTGCGGGAACGGGTCACGGTGCGCGGCGGCTTTCGCCCATGCGATCGGTGCCAGCGGTACGGCACTGACGATGGAGACGATGTGCGGCCTGGTGGATGCGCAGCTTACGAAAAACGGGGTCTGCGTGTGGATGCCCGAGCCGTCTAAAAAGAACTACGGGATTGAACTCAAGGTCGGCGGCAAGACCATTCGCGGCGATTTCCTCAACACCTGCGTGCCGCATTTTGTTGTGCAGGTGCCGAACATCAGCGCGGTCAATGTGCAGGAACTGGGGCGCGCGTTGCGTCTGCATCCCGCCTTCGCACCCGACGGTACCAATGTGGACTTCGTCACCTTCCGTGCGCCGAACCGCATGACGATGCGCACCTACGAGCGCGGGGTCGAGTCCGAGTCCGGCGCATGCGGCACGGGGGCGGTCGCGTGCGTCGTGGTGGCTGTGGAAACCGCGCGGTTCACCCTGCCCACGAAAGTGAAGACCCCCTCGGGGTACAATCTCGTCATCGACGGCGACTGGCGCCACCATAAATGCACCGGCCTGACGCTGACCGGCCCCGTGAAATTCGTGTTCAGCGGCGAGATCGATCTTGATGACATTGATCTTGGGGGCGAGATCGACTGAGCGCATGAACCGCATCCTGTTTGAAGAGGGGGAGATGCAGGCCAACGGCACGGTGACGC
>JALHET010000270.1:0-868 GCA_022839525.1 Lentisphaerota bacterium | reverse complement strand
CGGCCGGGCCACACACATCCGCGACGTTTTGCGGGCTTCGGCAGGCGGCACCCTCCGCACGGGCACGGTGGATGGCTTGGCTGGGGAGTCGAAGATTCTGGAGGTCTCGGAGACGCAGGTAAGGGTGTTGCCGGAGCACACGCTGACTCCGCCTGAACCCTGGTTCGACCTGCTTTTGGCCGCGCCGCGTCCGAAAGTGCTCAAAAGGCTCTGGCCGCAACTGGCCGCGCTCGGAGCCGGCCGCGTGGTGGTGGTCAACGCCGCTAAGGTCGAGAAGTGTTATTTCAGTAGCCAATGGCTGGATGCTGCGCACTACCGGCCTCTGCTCATCGAGGGGTTGACGCAGGCGGGTTTGACGCGTGTGCCCCAGGTGTTGGTGCGCCCGCGTTTCAGGCCGTTTGTCGAGGATGAATTGGATGAGATTTTCCCCGGGCAGCCGCGTCTGCTGGCGCAGCCCGGTTTGCGCACGCCCTTGCCGCAGTCCGTGTGCGGGCGGACACGCCCGTTGCTGGCGGTCGGCCCGGAGGGCGGCTGGACCGACTACGAGGTGAAGATGCTGCTGGTGCGCGGGTTCCAGCTTTTCTCGCTGGGTAGGCAAACGTTGCGTACCGACACAGCGTGCATCGCCCTGATCGCGGCGTTGGAATACGGAATTCATGAGCGGAAGGATCAATGGAGAAAACGCAGTTTGAGCAGATAACAGATCCTTTTTTTTCGAAACAGCGGTTGACAGCGCCGGACAATCGGCGTATTTTCGATCCACAGTCACATCCCCGTCCTGCGGGTCTGGTGACGGCGCCGTTGGGGTCGGGACGGGGGAGCAGCCGAAAGGACGAAGGCCGCGGGCCCGTGGCCGTGAAACAGGCAG
>JALHET010000269.1 GCA_022839525.1 Lentisphaerota bacterium | reverse complement strand
GGTAGCGCGAGCCGCCCGATTTCAGGAAGCGGAAGTAATCGTCCCGTTCGGATTTTCCTCCGTTGCTGATCCTCTGTGCGAGCGCCAGAGAAGCCGAGATGCCGGTTGCATACTTGTACACGTAGAAGGCGTTGTAAAAATGCGGAATCCGCAGGCCTTCAAGGTCGCTTTGCTCCTCGAACTGCATCAGGGGTCCGAAGTAGGCTTCCAGCAGCTTCCGGTATTCGCTCCTGAGGAGTTCGGCCGTCAGCGGCGTGCCGGATTCGACGAGCGCGTGCGTGCGGTGCTCGTATTCTGCGAACATGGTCTGCCGGTAGAGGGTGGCAAGAATGTCGGAAGCTCTGGTCGAAAGCAGGTAGGCCCGCATCTGCGCGGAGCCGGCATGCTTCAGGAGGTGCCGGAACAGCAGATCCTCGTTGAGCGTCGAGGCGACTTCGGCTTCGAAAATCGTGTAATTGTAGGACATGAACGGGTTGCTTCTTGCCGAGTACCAGCTGTGCATCGAGTGACCGCCCTCGTGTGCGAGCGTGAAAACGTCCCGGATCACCTCGTCCTTGTAGTTCATCAGAATGTACGGGTCGCCCTCGTAGCCTCCCGAAGAAAAGGCTCCCGACCGCTTGCCCCTGTTTTCGTAGCGGTCAACCCAGCCTCCGAGCAGTCCCTTCGTCAGCGTTTCGACGTATTCGTCGCCGAGCGGCGCGACTGCCTTGCCTATCAACGAGACAGCTTCATCGTAGGGCGTGACGCGTTTGACCGCCTGGACGAGCGGTGCGTACACATCGTAGTGGCGCAGCTCGTCGAGTCCGAGAACCCGCTTCCGGAGCGCGTAGTATCGGTGCAGGGCATCAAGATTTGACCTTACGGTCGAAACGAGATTGTCGTAGACGGTTTCGTCGACCTTGTCCGGGAACAAGGCCATAGCCCGGGCGCTCTCGTATCCGCGTATGCGCGCGAGCGCGACGTCCTGGTTAACACTTCCTGCGTACAGCGAGGCGATTGTGTTCTTGTGTGTGTCGAAAGCGGTGTAGAATTTAACGTAAGCGTCCTTGCGTACGGCGCGGTCAGGGTCTTCCATAAAACGCGACCAGGTTGTCTGGCTTAAGGGCTTGGGGCCGTCTTTCGAGTCGACGGTGCCGAAATCCATGTCGACGTTCGTCAGCGCCGAAAACGCCGTGCGGGGCGCCTGGTCGCCCTCGATCTTGAGCGCGAGAATGCGTTCTTCCTTTTCGCCCAGGATGTAGGGCTTGAGCCTCAAAAGCTTGTCGAGCCAGACGCGATAGGGTTCGAGCCGCGCGCCGGCGCTTTTCGCAAGACTGTCGGGGATTGTCTGGATTGCAGGCACGAGCCAGCTGGTTTCCGCCTCGAAGGCGCTTGCGGCCATCATGTACCTGCCGAAGCGGTCGAGGTTCGCGGCATCGCTTTCGTCTGCGGATTTTTTGAGAAATGCGTAGTTGCCCAGTTTTTCGCCGAGCTGCTGGGCCTGTGCGTAGGCGTCGAGACAGTCGGCGAAGGTGCCGGCGGATAGCTTGTCAGGGGATGCGAACGCCGGTTTGAAGGCGTTGACGGCTGCCGAAAGGCCGGAAAAACGGGAGAGCTCGCCGTTCCACTGTTCGTCGTCGCGAAAAAGAGACGCAAGATTCCATGCGTCGCCTGCGGCGACTTCGGATCTGGCGGGTATGGTTGTTTGTTTCATGCGGAAAAGATACAATAATAGGGATGACTGAGCAACTGTCCCCGTTCCGGATTAAACGCGGCCGGCGAATCTTCGATTCCTACAGCGCCATCAATTCCTTTTCCTTCGCGCTGGTGACCGGAAATACAGTGACGCTGTACGCTCTCGCGCTCGGAGCGAGCGGTACGGCCATCGGTTTTCTGAGCGCGTTCATGTATCTTTCGTTCTTCGCCATCCCGCTCGGGAAGCTTGCCCTCAAGCGGTCAACTCTCGTCAAAACGTTTGCGAACTCCTGGATGCTCCGCAATTCTTCCCTCGTTCCGCTTTTGGCCATGCCCTGGCTTGCCGCGACAGCCGGGCCCCGCACTGCCTTGACGGTGCTGCTCGCCTGTGTCTTCTTTTTCAACTTTTTCCGGGGCATCGGGCTGATCGCGAACAATCCGGTTATCGGCATTCTCGCTCCCGGCAAGGACCGGGGCGAATACATCGTGCGCCTCTCGCTCATCAATAACGGGACTGCGCTCCTTGCAACCGTCGGTCTTGCAGTGCTTTTGAGGATCGACTCGGGAATTCAGACCTACAATCTCGTTGTTCTCGTCGGTATCATCACCGGCATACTGGCCTCCCTCCTCCTGTACCGGCTGCCCGAGCCTCAGCGCGACCGGCCCATTCCCGGCAAGACGACCGGAACCTTCCGCGCAAACCTTGCAAAATCCTTTGCCGATCCCAACTTCAGGCGCTTTCTTTCCGCCTATCTCGTCGTCGGACTCGGCATCGGCATGGCGCGCCCGTTCATCATTGTATTCTGCAAGGAAGTGTACGGCCAGAGCGACAGCATCGTTACCGTGTTCACAATCTGTTCCAGCCTCGGCGCCCTTGTGATGGGCCTGGTGATGCGCCTCGTCATTGACCGCCTCGGCGCAAAGCCCATGTTCGTCATCTTTACCGCAATAAGCCTTGCAAGTCTCGTTCCCGCCCTCGTTGCACCCGGAATAGGCTCTGCGTCTTTCGCCGTCGTATTTCTCGCGCTGCTCTCGGCTACCACCAACATGGGTTTTGCCGGCCAGGAAAACGCTGCGCAAACCTATTTTTTCGGCATGGTTCCCAAGGAATCGATCCTCGATCTGAGCATGCTCTACTATTTCATCCTCGGCGGCACCGGCGCCCTCGGCTCGATCATAGGCGGCGCCATACTCGACGCCCTCGGAGGAGCCGGTCTTTCTCCGCTACCGTCGTTCAGGATTTTTTTCCTGTTCGCGCTCGCCCTTGTCGGCGCCGGGCTCCGCATCCAGCGCAAGCTCATGGATCTTGGCAGCTATCCGGTCAAGGATACGCTCGCGGTTCTTTTTTCGCCGCGGGACATGCGCGCGCTCACCCTGCTCAGAAGGCTCGACTCGAACGAGGATCCCGAAGAGGAAACCGGGATACTCGCAGAACTCGGCGAGGTCGGTTCCTCCGTGTCTGCCGAAAGCCTTCTGGACCGGCTGTCGTCCCCGCGCTTTGCCGTCCGCTACGAAGCGCTCCAATCTGTCGCTTCTCTGGACACTCTGTCCGTTCGCATACGGGATGCGCTTCTTTCGGAG
>JALHET010000268.1 GCA_022839525.1 Lentisphaerota bacterium | reverse complement strand
CATCCACCAACTTACGCGTCAGATACCCTGCGTCGGCGGTCTTCAGCGCGGTGTCGGCCAGACCTTTACGTGCGCCGTGCGTGGAAATGAAGTACTCCAGCACGCTGAGCCCCTCGCGGAACGACGCGGTGATCGGGCGTTCAATAATTTCACCGGACGGGTTAGCCATCAGGCCACGCATACCGGCGAGCTGCCTGATCTGCAGTTTCGAACCGCGAGCCTTCGAGTCCACCATCATGAACACCGGATTGGTCTCGGTCGGGATGGGCTGCGCTTCCGTCACGTTGCGGTCAATCGCCTTGTACAGTTCGTCCGATATCTTCTCGGTCGCAGCCGTCCAAACGTCGATGATCTTGTTGTGCCGCTCACCGTCCGTGATGACACCCGTCTGGAACAGCCCGTTAACCTTGCCGACTTCTTTATACGCATGGGCGATGATCTCGTCCTTGTTTTTCGGGCGGATCATGTCTTTGAGTCCCATCGAAACGCCGGCCAGACAAGCGTGTTTGAAACCCAGAGATTTCAGTTCGTCCAACGCCTTCACCGTGCGGGCATGCCCCGCAACCTGGTGGCTGTGAAGGATGAGATCGCTGAGATTGCTCTTGTCGATCTTGTCGTTGACGAAACCGAGTTCCTCCGGCCAAATCTCGTTAAAAATGACACGCCCGGCTGTCGTTTCAATCACGCGCAGATTCGGGTTTCCGAATCGGCGCCCTTTGGTGCCGAAGTCAGGATTGCGGAACCGGATGCGCGTATGGTACGCAATAGCGCCTTCCGCCTGTGCCGAATCGACCTCCGCCGTGTTGTTGAACAGCGGCAAGTGCTCATCCCCGGCAGGCACCTTTCCAGCAATCTTGTTCGCCAGTTTGTCGGACTGGCTCGGCATCGTTAAATAGTAGATGCCCAACGCGATGTCCTGAGTCGGCGTCATGATCGACTTGCCGGAGGCCGGCGAGAAGATCGAGTTCGACGCAAGCATCAGCAGGCGGCTCTCAAGCTGCGCCTCAACCGACAGCGGCACATGCACGGCCATCTGGTCGCCGTCGAAGTCGGCGTTGAAGGCCGTACACACCATCGGATGAATACGGATCGCCTCGCCCTCGATCAGCACCGGCTCAAAACTCTGGATCGAAAGACGGTGCAACGTCGGGGCACGGTTCAACATCACCGTCTTGCCCTTGGTGACCTCTTCCAGAATATCCCATACCTGCTCGTCGTGGCGTTCGATCATCTTGCGTGCCGTACGAACCGTGTGGCAAATGCCCTTCTCCTTCAGACGGCGGATGATGAACGGCTCGAACAGGGTCAGCGCCATCTTCTTCGGCAGTCCGCACTGCGTGATCTTCAGCTCGGGACCGACGACGATCACGGAGCGTCCGGAGTAATCGACGCGCTTACCGAGCAGGTTCTGACGGAAGCGGCCGGTCTTGCCCTTGAGCATGTCGCTGAGAGACTTGAGCGGACGGTTTCCCGCCCCCGCCACGGCGCGTCCGTGACGCCCGTTGTCGAACACCGCGTCGACCGCCTCTTGCAACATGCGCTTCTCGTTGCGGATAATCACATCCGGCGTCTTGAGCAACAGCAGGTTCTTCAGACGGTTGTTGCGGTTGATCACGCGGCGGTACAGATCGTTCAGATCCGACGTCGCGAAACGCCCGCCCTCGAGCGGGACGAGCGGGCGGAGTTCCGGCGGGATGACCGGCAGGCAGTCCAGAATCATCCACTCGGGGCGCGCGCCGCTTACGCGGAACCCTTCGGCGATCTTCATGCGTTTCGTGATCTTCTTGCGGGTCTGCTTGCTGCGGGTGTTCTCGATCTGCTCCTCCAGATCCTGCATCAGCTGTTCCAGATCCACCTTGTTCAGCGCGCGGCGGACAGCCTCCGCCCCCATCATCGCCTCAAAGTTTTCGCCATACTTTTCCAGTGCCTCGTGATGCTCGGCCTCAGAGAGCAACTGCATGTATTTCAGCGGGGTGTCCCCCGGATCAATCACCATGTAGTCTTCGTAGTAAAGCACGCGCTCCAACTCGCTGGCGGTCTTGTCCAGAATCAGGCCAATGCGGCTCGGGCTGCACTTGAAAAACCAGATGTGCGATACCGGCACAGCCAGCTCAATGTGACCCATGCGCTGGCGGCGCACACGCGAAACCGTCACCTCAACACCGCAACGGTCACAAACCACGCCCTTGTGCTTGATCCGCTTGTACTTGCCGCACGCGCACTCCCAATCGCGCGTGGGGCCGAAAATCCGCTCGCAAAACAGGCCGTCGCGCTCCGGACGGTACGTCCGGTAGTTGATGGTCTCGGGGTTGCGGACTTCGCCGTGACTCCAAGAGCGGATCGTCTCAGGTGACGCGAGCGTAATGCTCACGGCATCATAATGCCCACCCGCGTCAAACTGTCCGCCAAACATCTCTCGTGCTGCATAAGGATTCATTGTGAACCTCCTGAGTGTCGTCTTAGATTCTCGGGAATTCGGCAACCGGCGAAGCCGTCTCACCGCCCAGCAATTTCATATCAAGACACAGGCCGCGCAACTCGTGCATCAGCACGGAGAACGACTCCGGCATACCCGCATCCAGCGTGTTCTGGCCTTTCACGATCGCCTCGTAAATACGGGTGCGCCCGCCCACATCGTCGGACTTAACCGTCAACAGCTCTTGCAGAGCATAGGCCACGCCATATGCCTCGAGCGCCCAAACCTCCATTTCGCCCATACGCTGACCGCCGTACTGCGCCTTGCCGCCCAGCGGCTGCTGCGTCACCAGCGAGTAAGGCCCGGTGGCACGCGCATGGATCTTGTCGGTGACCAAGTGGTGCAACTTGAGCATGTAGATATGGCCGACCACCACGCGCTGATCAAAGGGATCACCCGTGCGGCCGTCATAGACGACGCTCTTGCCGTCCTCGCAGATCCAGGAGCGCCCACCCATCTCTTTTTCCTGAACCTTACGGGACTGCTGCAGGAGCTTGTCGATTTCCTCTTCGCACGCGCCGTCAAACACTGGCGTCGCCGCATAGAAGCCCAGGGTTTTGCAGGCGAGGCCGAGATAGGTCTCAAACAGTTGCCCGAGATTCATGCGGGAAGGCACGCCAAGGGGATTCAGCACAATATCGACCGGCGTCCCGTCCGGCAGGAACGGCATGTCGCAGTCGGGGACGATTTTCGCCACCACACCCTTGTTGCCGTGACGGCCCGCGAGTTTGTCGCCCACCGAAAGGTTTTTCTTCTCGGCAATGTACACGCGCACCTGTTTGATCACGC
>JALHET010000267.1:3343-5028 GCA_022839525.1 Lentisphaerota bacterium | reverse complement strand
TCCTCGCCGTCAGGCATGACGTTGACGCCGTCTTTCAAAGTCTCCGGATTGTAGCGCGCCATCGCCTCTTGGATGTCGGCGTACTGGAAGCCGACACCCTCGATCTCCGCACGCGTCAGGTGCCCCGGCGCATAGGTGATGGTGAAGCGGCCTTCGGACGAGCCGTGGATCAGGTGCGCCGCCGCCCCGAGATTATCCTTCAGGTCCGCGTTCGATTTCACGGCTTCCAGAGTCTTGGGCGTACCGAAGTAACCGTATTTGCGGATCAGCGCGTCGATCTGCTTATCCTCGCCGAACTCTTGCACCCCCGGCGCAAGGATCAGCAGTTCGCCGCCGTCGGCCATGGCCATGCGCGTGCGGTAAACCGCCTTGTTGCCCAGCCAGGTGCTCTTGAACTCTGCGGGATCCAGATAGACCACGCACTTCTTGAAGGGCTTCGGCACCATCTCGAAATTGACCTCTAGCGAGAGCGCGGCAGCCTTGTTGAAAACCCCGATGTCATCGCCGACATACAGCCCGCGCACCGCCATATTGCCGTCGTCGGTGCGACCCACAACTGTCTGCACGTACACCGTCTGAGGCAGCATGTGCCCGAAATGGTCGCTGCCGTAGTTGAAAAGCCTGCGCACCGGGGTGTCGGCCCGCCCCATCATGCGCTCCATGCCGTACACCGCGCCGACGAAATGGCTGCGGTTGATCGCCACCGAGCCGCCCGTGCCCACGAAGAGGTTCTTGTTGTAATTGGCCATGCCAATCACTTCGTGCGGCACCACTTGGCCGATGGAGAGGATCACGTCGAACCCGCCCTCGACCAACAGCCGGTTCACCTGCACCGGCCACTCGAAGTCCAGTTTGCCCTCGGTGATCTCGCGCACGTACGCCGGCGGCACCGTGCCCAGCGTCACCACGTCGTTGCGCCAGTCGTGCGGCTTGAAAAGCGAAAGCGGCATCTCGCCGAACATCTCGCGGATCTGCTCCGGCGTCATGGGGGAGTGCGTGCCTAGCGCGGGCAGCACCGCCGCCAGCCGGTCACCGTAATACTCCCACGCGAACTGCGTTAAAAGGCCGGCCCGGGAGTGGAACCGGGTGAAGTCAGGGGGCAGCACCAGCACTTTTTTACGGGGGCCGAGCTTGTCCAGCGCCGCGAAAAGCCCTTGTCTCATTTGCGCGCCGTCGATCACATCGTTGACCGCGCCACGTCCATAGTACACCATGAAAACCTCTTGTTAAAAAGTGGGAACAGTCTCGCATAATACCCACGGCAAATCAAGAACCGGTGGGGCCGGGTGGCGGAAAAGCGGAAAGGCGGCGGTTATTTTCCCAGATGGGTCATGCGTCGGTTCGGCATTGAAAGCGGCGGGGGAAGATGCGACAATGCGGGCGTGTTGAACATGCGAACAGGATGGAACATCGGGGTGCGACCCGTCTGGGGTGCCTTGTTGGTGGCGGTGGGCACCGTATGGGCGCAGCCGGCGGGGGTGGGGCCGCGTCTGTCGCAACGGGATCTGCCCGCCGCGCCGGTCACGTCCAAGGACGGTTCGGTGGTGGTCGGCGCGCCTTTGTCCAAGATGGGGTACCGCGCCCCGGTCCTGATTTTTGTGGACCGCACGCGCGGCGAACTGGCCCGCGCCACACGGATGAAATTCGGTTCCCCGTCTTGTCCGCTGGTGGTTCAGATCGGAGGG
>JALHET010000267.1:0-3277 GCA_022839525.1 Lentisphaerota bacterium | reverse complement strand
AAGAGCGACGGCGACACGCGGGTGTTTGCGGCGCGGGTGACCGACCCGGATGGCGGCGGGGTGCGGGAGCGGATCGATCTGCCTGATCCAGAGGCGGCGGATTTGGGGAAGTTCCGGCGGGCGATTTGTGTGGCGTTGCTTCGCGCGTGGATGGTGGAGGCGGGGGGCACCCGCGAGACGATGAAAGAGGTTCCGGTGTGGCTGATCGACGGTCTGGTGCGGCACATGGGGCGCGAGACGCGGCAGCAGGATGTGGACCGGACGCTGCTGTTGTGGTCACGGGCCTGCCTTCCGCCTGCGGCGGAGCTGTTTGCCGCAGAGAGCGTGGCGGCGTCGCGCGAGCCGGCGTTGGCGGCGGTGTTGGCGGGGTGGTTTTTGGAGAAGCGCTCCGAAGAAGGGAACCCGTTCGAGGCTCTGTTGAGCGGTGCGGCAAAGGGGTGCGACTGGAGCCCGGCTGTCGCGGGGAGACTGCTGGCGGGCACGGAGGATCCCGCGGCATTCGACGGGGCGCTGGATCTGTGGTTGGAGAGCTTGGGCCGCACGGTTGTCAAACCGGGGCTGACGAGCGAGGGTATCCTGCGGCGTTTCCGTTCCCGTCTGTTGCTCTATCCTGAGTTTTATGATACAACATGGGGAAATAGCAGGCCGTGTATCACTTTTTATGAGGCGATCCTGCGTGCGGATGAGCCGGAGGTCAGGCGGCGCGCGGCGGCGCAGACGGGGCTTGTGAAGGTGGCCGCGGCGGGACGCGATGGTATGCTTCTTGCTACTTCAGAGGCCTATATCGGTTTCTTGGAGGCGTTGGCGCGTGGCGCAAAACAGGGCGAGTTGATGCGTTTGTTGCAGGAGGCGGAAGGGATGCGCAAGGAGTTGGAGCGCAGAACGGCGAAGGGCATCGTCTTACGGCGGACGACGGGTGAATGAGGCGGGCGAATGGGCGTGGCGGTTTCGCACGCGCGCGGTAAGGACGCAAAACGTGAAGAGAACGGCGGACGGGCAGAAAACGATCGTGGGCAAGATCCATCCGGATGTTTTGGCGTTTACGGTCGGCAAAGATCCGGTACTCGATCTTGAACTGGCAGTATGGGATTGCCTGGGCACGGCGGCGCATGTGACGATGCTTTCCAGAATGCGCGTCAAACCGGCGGTTTTTGGGACGGATGAACGCAACCGCGTGGTGGCGGCGCTGGTCGGGGTGATGCGGGAAGTGAAAGACGGGCGGTTCACCATCACGGACGCGGATCAGGATGTGCATTTGGCGGTGGAGCGCCGGCTCACCGAACGGTTGGGCGAACTGGGTCGGAAGGTTCACACCGGCCGGAGCCGAAACGACCAGGTGGCTGTGGACATCCGGCTGCATGTGCGCGACCAGTTGCTGGGGATGGCGGGCGAGGTGGCGGCGCTGGCCGAGGGGCTGGTGCGGTTCGGGCGCCGGCATGTGAAGGTTCCGATGGTGGGCCGCACGCATCTGCAGCCCGCGATGCCGAGTTCGGTGGGGCTGTGGGCCACGGCGTACGCCGAGACGCTGCTGGACGACCTGCTGCTGCTGGAGGCCGCGTACACGTACAACGACCGCTGTCCGCTGGGGTCGGCCGCTGGGTACGGTGTCCCGTTGCCGGTGGACCGTGGGTTGACCGCCAGGCTGCTGGGCTTTTCGTCTCCGCACCACAATGTGTTCCACGCGAGCAATGCGCGCGGCAAGAACGAGGCCATGACCTTGGCGGCCTGTGGGCAACTCATGCTGAGCCTTTCGCGGCTGGCTGAAGACGTGATCCTTTTTTCGATGCCTGAGTTCGGCTATTTTGTGTTGCCGCCTGAGTTGTGCACGGGCAGCAGCATCATGCCGCAGAAGCACAACCCCGATGTGCTGGAGCTGATCCGCGCCAAGGCCGCGACGGTGCTGGGGTACGGGACAGCGGTCAACACGATTCTCAAGGCGCTGCCGGGCGGGTACAACCGCGACCTGCAGGAGACCAAGGAACTGTACATGGAGGGGCTGCGGGTGACGCGCGCCTCGCTGCGGATCATGACGCTGATGGCCGGTGCCTTGGCGGTGCGGCCCGAACGGTTGCGGGCGGGGTTCTCGCCCGGCGTGTTTGCGACCGACCGCGCGCTGGGACTGGTGGCGGGCGGGATGCCGTTCCGTGACGCGTATCACTATGTCCGCACGCATCTCGACGAACTGGAGGCGGCCGATCCGGATCAGGCGATCGCGCTCAAGACGCATGAGGGCGGAACGGCGGGCTTGGATTTCGACGGGTACCGGGCACGTGTGAGCGATGTGCGCCGGTGGGTGCGCGGGCGGCGCGCGCGGTCGCAGAAGGCGTTCAGCGCGCTGTTGGGCGTGCCGTTTGATGCGGTCCGGTAGAAGCAAGGAACGCGAAAGTGCGGGTCGGGAAGGAAGGTGGAGAAAGGATGAAAAGGATGCTGAACAAGAAAACGGTTGTGGGTTTTTTGGCCTACGCGGGGTCTTTGGCGTACGCGGTCGCTCAGGAGGCGGCGGGGGTTGCCGCAGCCGCGGCGCCGATTGCGGCCAACAGCTACGGCATGTCGCTGAAACAGGCATGGGAGTACGGCGGCTGGATCATGTGGGTGCTGGCCGCAATCTCGATTTTTGCGCTGGCGATGGTCTTCTATTTCATGGTGGTCCTGCGTTCCGGGGCGGTGACGCCGCGCGAGCTGCTGATCGACATCATCTCGCGGGTGCGCGCGAATGACCTGAACGAAGTGCGGCGCCTGTGCGACCGGCATCCGTGCCCCTTGTCGGCGGTGGTGCTGGCGACTCTGGATTGTCTGCGCAACGTGCCGCAGTGCGACGTGTCGCTGTTGCGCGGGGCGACGGAGGCAGAGGGGGCGCGTCAGGCGGACGCCATCCATGGACAGACGGAGTTCCTGTTGGACGTGGCCACGATCGCGCCTTTGTTGGGGCTTCTGGGCACGGTTCTCGGGATGCTGACGGCATTCAGTTCGGTGGCGAGCGATATCGCGAGCGCCAAGCCGGTGGTGTTGGCGGCCGGCGTGTCGCAGGCGATCGTGACGACGGTCTTCGGGCTGATCGTGGCGATACCGAGCATGGTGTTTTACGCCTGGTTCCGTCGGCGCGCGAGCAACCAGATCGCGAATCTGGAGGCAGCCTCTTCGGAGGTTCTGACGGCGATTATCGGCATGGGCGCCAAGGCGCCGCTTATGGACAGGATTGACAAGGCATGAACTTCCGAAAGAAAAGCAGGAATGCGCTTCCGTGTTTTCAGATGACGTCCATGATGGACATCATCTT
>JALHET010000266.1 GCA_022839525.1 Lentisphaerota bacterium | reverse complement strand
TTTCCGGATGTGAAGCGCGAGTACTACCATGTGGACGCAACGTGCCTCTACATGGTGGCGACCCCCGAAATGTTTGATGTGGTCGTGACCGAGAACATGTTCGGCGACATCATCACCGACCTCGCGGCGATTACGCAGGGAGGCCTCGGTGTGGCGGCGGGCGGCAACATCAACCCCGGGGGGGTGAGCATGTTCGAGCCGATCGGCGGCACGGCACCGATGTGGACAGGCAAGAACGCGATCAACCCGATCGCGTCCATCGGCGCGGGAGCCATGATGCTGACCGCTCTGGGAGAAGAGGCCGCGGGGAATGCCATTGAGGCAGCCATCATGGCTACGACGCCCAAAATGAAGAGCCAAATGGCTAACCAGATGGGGTTCACCACAACGCAGGTGGGAGACTTGGTCGCCGCCGCTCTGTAAGGGGTGTGAGGGGGGCGGACTGCGGACGCGCGCCGCGGGTGCTATGCTCACTTGCTGCTGAGGGCTTTACGCAGCAGTGTTTCGGTGTCCTTGATTTCGGCCTCGGCATCGAGGACGGCTTGCACCATCTTGCGGGCCTGTTCCTGAGGGAACCCGAGCGAACCCAACGCAAGAATCGCGTCGCGCAGCATGGCGTTCCTTGCCCTGTCACCGTTGTCCGCCGCCGCATGGCCGACGAGCACCTCCAGCGGGTCGATCTTGTCGCGCAGCTCGATGATGATGCGTTCGGCGGTCTTTTTGCCGATGCCGTGGACAGAACTGATGCGTTTGACGTTGTTTTCCGCAATCGCCAGGCTCAATTCGGACACGGTGAGTCCGCTCAGGACGCTGAGCGCAAGTTTGGGGCCGATGCCGCTCACGGTGATCAACCGTTCGAACATGGCCTTCTCCTCGGGGTGCGTGAACCCGAAGAGAAGGTGAGTGTCTTCACGGATATGGTGGTAGGTGAGCAAGCGGCAGGAGGAGCCGGTTGCGGGCAAGCGGTCATAGGTGCTCAACGAAATGAACGCCTGATAGCCGACACCGTGAACGTCGAGAGTCACGAGGGACGGGGTCTTTTCCACCAGTGTGCCGTGCAAAAAGGCGATCATGTTCAGAGTACCGCATCCTCTTCGAGGCGAGGCGCATGTTTGAGCACGTAGGCCTCCGCCTCCGGGCACCAGAGGTCATTGTTGCGTCCGCAGATTTCGGCCAGCGCGGCGAAATAGGGGTCTTTCCCGCCGAGTTTTGAAAAATCGGTGATGGCGGTCATGGGCATGGAGACGTGGGTGTAGACCAGTTTCTTACCGCCGGGTATCGTAGGCAGGTTTTTTGTGGTTTCGGCAACGGAATCGATGCCCCCGACGTGGGTGATCATGACGGAGGGCGTGATCAAACCCTGCGCCGCGTAGTTCATGGAGTCCTGCAGGTCTTTGGTGTTGCCGCCTGAAGAGCCGACGACATGGTGTCCCATGTAGTGGACGTCGTAAAAGTTGATGGCGGCTTTGAAATCGGCGTTCGCGGGGCCGGCGAAGAAATTCAGACAGCCCAGATAACCGGTCAGCGCGGAGGCCTGCTCGATCAGCGCGGGCACCGGCGCGAAAACGAACACATCGTCGTACCCCAAACCGTTGTTGACCGCTTTGATGGCGTCGACGGGGGTAGCGGTTTTGCCGGTGTTGATGTAGATCAGGTCGACGCCGCATGTTTTGGCATGCGCGACCGGGAAGATCTGGGCGGCTCGGTCAAGGCGGGCTTGGTCGATATCCGTGATGACGAGTCGCCCGGGGCGGTTCTCAGGGCCGTGCAGGGCGAGGTCAATGGCGCTGAGCCCCATGGGGCCTCCGCCTGCGAGGATGACCATCGAGCCGCCTTCCTTGAGCCCCATCTCGTGGACGTACTCGCCCGGCTTGAAATGGTAATTGGAACGGTAAGCTCCGACGATGCAGGAAACAGGCTCGGCGATGGACGACTTGTAATACGCGTCGCCGTCATAGGTGAGCAGGCAATCGAGTTCAAGCACTTCTTTCGGGATCACGATGCGCGTGGCATTGCCACCGATCCAGCGGAACGAATAGCCGGGAGCCCAGTGTTCGTGGCCGGGGATGTTGAGCGCGGGCTGAACCCCGTACTTCTGGCCTACGCGGAACTTATCCTGCCAGTTCTTTCCGACCTTGAGAAGCTTTCCGCAGAACTCGTGGCCGAGGATGATGGGGTTGGCGGCAATGTCCTTCGGGACGCGCTTGTGGTTAGCGCCTTGGATGGTCGCTTTGTAGTCCGACATGCAGATGCTGTTGGTGACGATGTCGGCCAGAATCTCGTCCTCAGTGATTTCGGGAAGGGCGAAACGTTCCAGACGCAGGTCATTTTCGCCGTAAAGACGTAAAGCAAGAGTTTTCATAATCTCCAAAGGTTAAAAAATGTGAGAGGCCATAAGGATACCTTTTCTGTGCCGTGAGGCCAAGCGCAAAACCATTACACCCAAGCGGTACGACAAACCGCCACGCCGCCCGGCAGGGGCGGCCGCATCGAATACGCGTTTTGCGGAATGAAAAGAACGATTGCCCTCTCGCAATCGGATCGGATATCCTTTATAATCTGGACACATGAGTGGAACTGTATATCTGATTTGCGGGACGGATGATTATCTGGTCGATTCGGCCGCACGTGAACGGATTAACCAGATCGTGCCCGCATCGGAACGTACGTTCGGCGTAGAAATCATCGACGGTCGCAAAGATACGGGAGATGAGGCCCGTAAGGCGGTTGACGCATGCATGGAGGCGGTTCAGACCCCAGGTTTTTTGGGCACGCATAAGGTGACATGGTTGCGTGACGCCACGTTCCTCACTGGTGGAGGCCGTGTTTCGGAGACCATTGCGGCCAAAGAGGCTGTAGATAAGCTGACCGGGTGGCTCTCGGAGGGGTTGCTTGATGGGCAGGTGCTCGTGATGACTGCCACCAAAGTTTTGCGCTCGTCGGTTTTTTTCAAAGTGTGCCAGAAACAGGGCGAGGTCGAGGATTTCGGGGGAAGTTCCAAAGGGTGGGAATTGGAAAAGCTGGCCGCGCAACGTTTGGATGGTTTGCTAAAAAAAGCGGGACTGTCTATGGACAGCGGCGCTCACAGTGAGTTTCTGAACCGGGTGGGATATAACACACGTCTTTTGGTGCAGGAAGTGGAAAAGTTGCGTGTTTACGTGGGGGGCAGCGGGCGTGTAACGGTGCGGGACGTCCGCGAAATCACCTCCGTTGGACGTGAAGCTGAGGCGTGGGATCTGCTCGACGCATTTGGGGAACGGAACCCGGTTGACGTGTTGGCGAC
>JALHET010000265.1 GCA_022839525.1 Lentisphaerota bacterium | reverse complement strand
GAGGAAAGCGCGGTCTTCGTCCTCCAGATCGTCCATCTTTTCCTTCCAGGTAAGATCGGCGATCCGGATGCCGTCGCGTTCGCTTTTGAGCGCATATGTGGTGCCGATTCCCCGGCCGGTCGTACCGATCGGGCGTTTGCGCGCAGCGTCGCGCTTTTTATCCATTTCGCGGTAGCGGGGCAGCACCAGGTGAGCGCGGTCGGATATGAACACCCGGCCTTCCCACTCGATTCCCTTGCTCTTGAGCTCGCCGAGCTCCTTGAACAGGGCTTCAGGGTCGATAACCATGCCGGCACCGAGGTATACGGTTTTTCCGGGGTGAAGAATTCCGGACGGAACCAGATGCAGGGCATACTGGACGCCTTCGCTCACAATGGTATGTCCGGCATTCGCTCCGCCGGAATACCGCACTACACTTTTGGATTCGCTGGCAAGAAAGTCAACGATTTTCCCCTTGCCCTCATCGCCCCACTGGGCCCCGATTACAACGACGTTCATGGTTACCTACTTTGGACAAGCTGAAAAACTCGGTCAGTTTTTTAACTTGTCGTTGCGAATCCGTATCAGATTCGCATGTACGCTGTGGTAAAACAAAAAGGGCTCCCGGCCCTTGTTGTTTTCTTAATATCGAGAGTAGTTAGGGGCTTCCTGCGTGATGGTGACATCATGCGCATGGCTTTCGCGGAGCCCCGACGACGTTATCCTAACAAATTTCCGGTACTTCTTCAATTCCTCGATGTTTCTGCAGCCGCAGTATCCCATACCTTTTCTGAGGCCTGAAACCATCTGGTGCAAAAAGCTCTTTAATTCGCCCTTGTAGGGAACGCGGCCCTCGATTCCCTCGGGAACGGGAGTCTCGTCCTTGGCGATTCCGTAGCGGTCGCCCGAACCGTCCTTGATAGCGCCGAGCGATCCCATGCCGCGGTATTCCTTGTAGATCCTTCCGTCGAAGATGATTTCCCGGCCGGGCGCTTCCTTGAGGCCGGCAAAAAGGTTTCCAATCATAACTGCGTTCGCACCGGCTCCGATCGCCTTGGTGATGTCTCCGGAGAATTTGATGCCGCCGTCGGCGATTATCGGGATGCCCGATTTTGCAGCCTCTTCGGCGCAGTCGCAGACTGCCGAGAACTGGGCGGCTCCGACACCGGAAACGACGCGCGTAGTGCAGATGGAGCCGGGACCGACGCCGACCTTGACCGCATCGGCGCCCGCATCGATAAGGTTTCTCGTTCCGGCGGCGGTCGCCACGTTTCCGCCGATGACGGCAAGATCAGGATATGCTTTCTTGATTGCGCGCACGGCTTCAAGTACACCTTTAGAGTCTCCATGGGCGGTGTCCAGCACGACAAAGTCGACAGAGGCTTCCATAAGAAGCGGAAGCCGGACGGACCAGTCGTTGTTGCTTATCGCAGCGCCGACAATAAGGCGTCCTTTCTTGTCGCGGGCGGCATACGGGAACATTTCCTGCTTTTCCATATCCTTGACCGTGATAAGCCCGGTCAGGAGTCCTTCATTATCGATCACAGGGAGTTTTTCGATGCGATGCTTGTCGAATTTCGACCGAGCGTCGTCGGTACTCGGCTTGCCCTTGGTAACAACCAGATCGGTGGTCATCACATCGCGGACAAACAGCGAATCGTCGCGGCAGAAGCGCAGGTCGCGCCCGGTGATAATGCCGACGAGCTTGCCGTCGCCGTTGATTACCGGCAAGCCGGAAACATTGTAGCGGGTCATAATTTGCTTGACATCGCCGATAGTGCGGCCGTCCTCGACAGTTACAGGCGATTCGATTACCCAGTTGAGGTAGCGCTTGGCGTTCGAAACCTGCTCTGCCTGCACTTCGGGCTTGAGGTTGCGGTGGATTACGCCTGCAGCTCCTTCAAGAGCGAGCGCGATGGCCATCTTTTCTTCGGTGACGGTGTCCATCGCGGCAGAGATAACCGGTACATTAAGGCGGACATCCCGCACCAGAACAGTCCCGACATCGGTTTCGCGGGGCAGCACTTCGGAGTAGCCCGGCTGCAGCAGAACGTCGTCGTACGACAAGGTTTCCCTGATTTCCATCATTTATTTTCCCTCCATCAATTGACTGTACTTCGCCGCAAGACGGGCAGCCTTCTCGGCGGCGAGTCCCCGGTAGCGCTCCGGATTTGCAAAGAAGCCTGCTGCATCCGCGACGCCGAGCTTTTCAAGCTGCGCGGTGATGCGCGCAAAAGCGTCCGCATTCTTGCGAAGCGCCTCAAAGAATGTAATGCCGTTTGTTTCAGCGTCGAGCGTGATTTTGCGGATCACCTCATGACCGTCCGAGATGCCGGATTCTGCGAGCAGAATGTAGGCAGGCTCGGCAAGGACACCGCCTTTCACCTTGCCGCCCGCTTCCGCGAGGTTCCGCGCCATGCCTTCACGATCCGCCTGCAAGCCGGAGACGACGCTTTTCATGCGTGCAACCGCGAAGGTGAAGCCGGAAAGGTAGTCGGCAACGAAGCGCTGGCTCGCCGAATTGGTGAGGTCCCGCTGATGTTCGGAAATCTGATCCATAAAGAAGGTCATCACGCGCGGTGCGAACGCCTTCCACAGGCTCTTCACATGTTCGCTGTTCCAGGGATTGCGCTTCTGGGGCATCGTCGAGGAGCCGACCTGGGTCGAGCTGAAGTATTCGAACACCTCGCCCACTTCGGAACGCTGCAAGTTGCGGAGGTCATCGGCCAGGTTCGCGATGATGCCGAAGGCGACGTTGCATTCAAGGAGGAGGCGCAGGAGGTATTCAGGTTCGACGAGCTGGGTCGAATGCTCGGAAGGCGCGAGACCGAGATAGTCGAGGTAGCGCTTTTCGAGGTCTTCGGGATCCTTGACGATCATGCTCGTCGCATTGTAGGCGCCGACCGCTCCGGCAAGCTTGCCGGCAAGACCGTCTGCGCGCCGTTCGATTTCCATGATAGATTTGCCGAGACGGCTGACGTATTCGGCCATTGCAAAGCCGAAGGTTATCGGCACTGCATGCTGGCCGTGCGTGCGGCCGACTTCTGGAGTGGCAGCTTCGCGCGCGGCGATTTCGCACAGCTTCTTCTCGAGCTCGCGGAGCTCCGGCAAAATGACCGTTTTCATGCAGTCCCGGATGCGCACGGACAAAGCGGTATCGAGAATGTCGACGCTTGTTGCTCCCAGGTGAACGAGGGGCGCGACTTCGGGACTGACCATGTCCTTCAATATATTAACTAAGGCCCTGATGTTGTGTTTGGTTTTTTCCTCTTCGGCGTAGACGCGCGAGGGATCTATGGTGCAGGCGACCTGGTCGAGTTCGGCTTC
>JALHET010000264.1 GCA_022839525.1 Lentisphaerota bacterium | reverse complement strand
GGGCCTTTCCCGCAGAAAATGCGGGAAAGGCCCATTCCATACATACCGACTACCGCGCGTAGTCCTTGACCAGTTTGACCTGGGCACGGTCAAGATCGGAGCAAGAGAAAGCGACACGGTTGGGGCCGGAAACAAGCATCGGCACCTTTTCATCCAACCTGCCCTCGGCAATCGTGGCGCGTTTGGCGTCAAGCACGATCCAGTTGCGGCGGTCGCGGCAGAGCAAACGCTGGCCGTCCTTAAGCGTAACCGGAAAACGCAAGGGACGGTCACCCACGGTCAGCACGGGCGAGGTCATCACGCCGCAGAGTTCGATTTCCAGTGCCGCTTTCTCACCGGGGCGCACCGCCACCTCCCATGAAGCGCAGTCAACATCGTTGGAGGCGAGGAACACGCGCGTCATCTCATATTCGCGTTCAAGATGCTTCCAGCCGACCTTGCGCCTGAGGTTCGTCGTGCCAAACGGTGTGCCGAAAACATTGAACGTGACCTCGGCGCGGGTGTGCGCGCCCTGCGTCCGCTCGCTATCGAAACGCACCGCATTGCCGCCGGATCGCAAGAGGGGCAGCGCGGCGAGCCGCAGACGCGCAAGCGGATCGCCTTTTTCACTGTAGTGCGTGCAAAGGCCGTCGGGATCGATTTCCGCGAAGTCTCCGGAGGCGAGTGTGAGCGGTAACGCGAGGGACTTGCCGTTGAGCGTGAGCACAGGGTTTTTGAGCAGGGCGGGCCGGGCCGGCAACGCCATGACCGGGCTGACCGTGACGTCGACGGTTTTGCCGGGCGGCAAGCCGTTGAGGTAGAACGAGACCCGCGAGATGTGCGTCATGTCGAGCGGCGTGCGGTAAGCGGCATGCGAACCGGGCCCCCCGTACGGCCAGACATAGTTGCGCATGCGTTCCGTGTCGCGTTCGCGGGCCAGCAGTTCGATGTAGCGCCATCCGGTGAAATCAAGCGTGATGTAATGATCGGAGAACGCCCCCATAAACTCGCGCGGACACCCGACCTGAAGGTTGAGCAACGCTCCCGAGCCATCGCCCTTCACCCATATGCCGAACGCGCCGGTGCCGCTCAGGTTCCGGTAGGGCGCAGGGAAGTTTTGGACCGCGCGCGCCCATGCCCCGGTCGAAGTCGCGCCGAGGTTTTCCGCCCTGAGCCGCAGGTTGCGGGTGCCGCCTTGCGTTCCTTCCGTCACCTCCTCCAGCTGCAGCCGTACCGCAGGGGTGGACGACGAGGCGACGAACGCCGCGAACTCGTCCTGCTTGACCAATGGCTTGCCCGCCGGGCTGTCGGCCGGCGCGGCGGCGTACAACGCTTCCACACGCACGCACACAGGCTGGGGCGCATCCGAGTTCGCGACCTGCCAACCCGATGAACCGTCATCCGGGCCGGTGACACGGTGCGTGGACATCGTGACAGGCGTGAAGCGCCACACACCGTCGCGGGTCTGCCGCAAACGGAACTCATCCCGGGGCACGGCGATACGGGCCACGGTCTGCGTGTCGAAGTAGCGCGCCAGGCGAAGACGCTCGTACCAGCCGAGCAACGTGAACTGCTTTTCCAGATGGTACGGGAGCGGCGCCTTATTGACATTCACCCCCTGAATCGACATGGCGGCGTCAAGCCCCAGATTCTTGCTGGCGAAATACTCCATTTCGTCTAAGTGATGCCCCCGCGCGAACGGCACGGCCATACGTGGCGCCCACCACCCCATCTGCGGGCCAAGCAGGTCGGAGTCGCGGTAGTGCGAACAGGAAACAACGTGGTCGTCCTGGAAACGTTTCGGCGCCCAGACGGGATGGTCCCAGGTGCCAAGGCGCGAGTGAAACCACCAGTTGTGCGCCCCGTAACAGCTCGCCTCGATCAGGGGGTGAGCATCGAGCTGCCTGAAAATTTTATGCCGCATCGCGTCGATACCATACCGGCTCATCATGCCCTCGGACCCGTCAAAATAGAGCTGGTCAAGGTTGCAGGTCTTGAAAACGTTCCCGATACACGCCGCAAGCTCGTCGGCGAGCGGGGAATCCGGCTGCGGGTAAAACGCCATGTAGCGCTGCTGGAGATAATCCGCCTGCTCCCCGGCAGCATGAGCCGCGGGACGGGTCCTGAACGCGCCGCGCTTGCATTTCAGAAAGGCGTAAGGCTGTTCGTACGAAATCTCGGCGTATTGGATGATCTCGGAACCGATCCGGATCGCGTTCCCGTTTCCCGAGTAGGTGAACACCACATCGTGACGTCCGGAGGGCTTCTCGTTCACGTAAAGCACCGTGTCGGTGGGCGAGAACGCGCGGGCCAGCGTGTAGGTGTTGAACGGGATGAAGTGCGGGCTGGCCTCGGGGGTCACCCAAGCATCGCGCGTGTCGATGCAGGCTGTGAGCGTATGGATCCCCGCCCGGAGTCCGGCCGCATGGATTTGGTCGACCGCATCCTTCATGTCGGCGATGCCGCGCGGAAAGTAATTTGTCCGGATACCGTAATGGCCGAGGTTCTGCCACCAGCCATGCAGGTGAATGGTGGAGAATCCGCCGCGCCGGGCGATCTCGATCCAATCGTCGGTCGAAGGGTAATAAAGGTCGGCGAACAGGTAGGAGCCGCGGGTCTCCTCCGCACCCTCCGACCACGGCCCCCCCAGTTTGGAATACGGCACGCCCGAGTGTTTGGCCATGGCCTGCAGGATCGCGGGCATCTCGGCCTTGGGGCCCGCCGCGAGCCCCGCACGCCAACCGGTAAGCCCGAGTTTTTCGGTGGTCCTGACACTCACTGTATTGCCCCGGACATCCATCTCGACCGGCAGGTCGTAGCCGCGCAGGCAGACCGCATCGTCGTCGTCCGACAGCATGTTGGCCATGTTGCCGCGGTACTTTGTGACGGTCACGGGCAGGGAGCAGAACGTGAGCGCTTCGGCGTTGGTAAGGGTGAGCGAGCGCACGGTGAACGTGAAAAAGTCGCGCCGCGTATCGACGCCGATGACAGCCGAACCGTACCCGCGCGGGAAGTCAAAAACCAGCGCGTCCCCCTTGCGCGCAACCTTGCGCACGGAAAGCTGGCGGCCGTCCTTCAGCCGGGCGGAGACAAACGGCTGGGGGGCATCGAGCAGTTCACGACCGTTCGCCTTTGTGCGGAGCGAAACGGCTTGTCCCCGTGTGTCGATATCGAGCGTGACGTGTCTGTTTTTGAACGTCGCGGCCAGCGGCCTGACGAGTTTGGACTCGTCCGTGACCGCATAGGCTGCGCTGGCGCGAGTTGATGCGTTTGCGAGGGCGGCGACCTCCACGCCCGGCAAGGCGCGGGAATAGATCCGCAGGTCGTCAATCAGCCC
>JALHET010000263.1 GCA_022839525.1 Lentisphaerota bacterium | reverse complement strand
CATGAAAAACAGAATCCGTGTGTTCCTCCTGACCGTGTGCGGCGTGTCCGTCGGTTGGGCGCAACCCGATGCGCGGCACTTCCCGCCCGACGCAAAATGGATGCTGCATCTGGATCTTAAGGCACTGAACGCTTCGTCGATGGGACGGTTTGCCCGGGAGTCTCTGGGTGCGGAGGGGCAGCGCAAGCTGGCCGCGCTCAAGGCGATGAGCGGAATCGACCTGACCAATGATGTGGACTCGGTCGTCATGTGCGGCAGGGGCGATACGCGGGCAGGCGGGCTGCTGTATGCCTACGGACGGTTTGACATCGCGAAACTCACGGCGATCGCGGGCGGCGGCAAAGCCTTCCAAAACAAGGCGCTCGGCAAGCGCAGCGTGCTGAGCTGGCTCGACCGCGGCAAGCGCGCCAACCTGTGTTTCATCGACCCCACGCTGGCGGTGATGTCGCAGGACGAGGCGCTGATCCAAGAGGCGGTCGCGCGAATCGACGGCCAGAAACCGGGGCCGGGCACCGGGCAAAGGTTCGCCCACATACTTGCCCACACCCCGAACCGCTTCTTTGCGCTCCAGGCAACCGACCTCCCGGCACTGGCAGGCACGAATCCCCAATTCCAACTGTTCAAACAGGCCGAGGCGGTGTTGCTGGAAATCGGCCAGACAAGCGGCGCGAACGGTCTCGACTGCGCCCTGGCGCTCAAAGCGCCGAACGCGGAAACGGCGCAGCAACTGAACCAAGCCGCCATGGGGTTGCAGGCTCTCGTGATGCTACAGGCGGCGCAGAACCCCGATGCGGCAGCCCTTGCGCAAGGAATCACGTTCGCGGTGAAGGACACCTATGTCACGGTGAACCTCTCGCTGCCTGGAGACACGTTGCAAACACTGATCCGTGGCCAGCTCGCACAGCGCGAGGCCGCGCAGTCGGCACGCCAGTCTAAACAAGAAGCGGCGCCGGCACCCGGCGCTGAAAAACAACCCAAACGCCCGGCGTTCTAAGACGCCAGGACGCAAACCGTTTGCGGGGTTGACCCCCGGACGGTGCGGTTTTTTTTGCTTTTGCGCTTGAACTGATCCCGAAAAAAGTCAAAGATACGCGCCTTTTATCAGCCCCGGGAAGGGCTTTTTCTTGCCGGAACTTTAGATCCGGCCCGTTGCGGGCGTGTCGGACAGGAACACGCCCCGAAGCAAAGGCCACACGGCCACAAGGAACCAAAAACAATGCCCAGAACCATTCCGTTAGATAAAGTCCGCAATATCGGCATCATGGCGCACATTGACGCGGGCAAGACCACGACCAGCGAGCGGATCCTTTTTTATTGCGGCAAGAATTACAAGCTCGGCGAGGTGCATGACGGCGCGGCCACCATGGACTATATGGTGCAGGAGCAGGAGCGCGGCATCACCATCACCTCCGCGGCCACTGCGGTGATGTGGCAGGATTATCAGATCAGCCTCATCGACACCCCGGGACATGTGGACTTCACCGCTGAAGTCGAACGTTCTTTGCGCGTACTGGACGGCGCGATCGCACTTTTTTGCGCGGTGGGCGGTGTGCAGCCCCAGTCCGAACAGGTGTGGCGCCAGAGCGAAAAGTATGAAGTGCCCAAGCTGTGCATGGTCAACAAGATGGACCGCATCGGCGCCAACTTCTTCAACGTCGTCAACGATATCCGCGACACGCTGAACGGCAACCCGGTCGTGATGGTCTACCCCATGGGTGCGGCCGGCACCTTCCGCGGCGTGATCGACCTGCTGGAGATGAAAGCGCTGACGTTCGATGAGGAGTCCAGGGGCACCAAAATTATCGAGAGCGAAATCCCCGAAGAGTATCTCGAGGAATGCGAACGCCTGCGCACGGAGATGGTGGAAGCGGCCGCCGAACAGGACGAGGCCTTGATGAGCAAGTATTTCGAGACCGGCGAGCTTTCCATTGAGGAAATCAAAGCCGGTCTGCGCAAGGGCACCATTGCCCGCACGATTGTCCCGACCTATTGCGGCACGGCGTTTAAGAATAAAGGCGTGCAGCCGTTACTCAACGGCGTGATCGACTTCCTGCCGTCACCGCTGGACGTCGGGGTCGTCGCCTCTTCCGACAATCCGGAGAACTTCCGCAAGCCCGACGACAATGAACCTTTCGCGGGACTGGCGTTCAAAATCATTTCCGACAAGCACATGGGCAAAGTCTCCTTCGTGCGCATTTATGCGGGCACCCTGAAAGTGGGCGATCCGATCCTGAACAGCACGATGGAGCAGGATACCCGGATCGGGCGTCTCTTCCGCATGCACGCGAACCATCAGGAAGCCCTTGAAGAGGCCCACGCGGGTGACATCGTGGCGGTCGTCGGCCTTTCCAAGACCCGCACCGGCGATACGCTCTGCGACCCGAAGCACCCGATCCTGCTGGAGTCGATCGAGTTCCCCGCCCCGGTGATCTCCATCGCGATCCGCCCTTCCTCGCGGGACGACAACGAGAAACTCGGTTCCGCCCTGCACGCGCTGGCTCAGGAAGATCCGACATTCATCGTCAAGTACGATCAGGAAACCGGCGAGACGATTATTTCAGGCATGGGCGAATTGCACCTCGAGGTCATTGTGGACCGTCTGCGCCGCGAGTTCAACGTGGGGTGCGAAGTGGGCAAACCCGAAGTCGCCTACCGCGAGACAATCCGCCACCAGGTGGAGGGCGAGTACAAGCACGTCAAGCAGTCCGGCGGCCGCGGCCAGTACGCGCACGTCTGTCTGCGCCTCGAACCTCAAGAGCCCGGCCGCGGGTTCTCGTTCGTCAACGAAGTCAAGGGCGGCGTGATCCCGAACGAATACATCCCGGCCGTCGAGAAGGGCGTCATCAAGGCCATGGAGAACGGCCCGTGCGGCGGGTTCCCGGTGGCGGACGTCAAAGTCACCGTGTACTTTGGCTCCTACCACGCGGTCGACTCTAACGAGTTCGCGTTTGTCGAGTGCGCGCGCCAATGCTTTAAGAACCTTTTCCTCAAAGGCAACCCGCAGTTGTTGGAGCCGATCATGCGCGTCGAGGTGGCGGTTCCCGAAGAATACATGGGCACGGCGACCGGCTCGATCTGCTCCCGCCGCGGGCGCGTCGAAGGCATGGACGACAAGGGCGGGAGCAAGCTGGTGCACGGCCTTGTGCCGCTCGGCGAGATGTTCGGCTATTCCAATGCGATCCGCACGGTCACCCAAGGCCGCGGCACGTTCTCCATGACGTTCGAGCGGTACGAAGGGGAACTTCTGCACCACCTGATGGATGACCGGCACCGGCAGCCAGCCCACCCGCCGCGCAGACAGCGTCGCGTCAGACATGCTGCGGTCGCGCGCGCGAACCGGAGGCGCGGTTCAGAACCCGAACAGGGAGCGCTTAACCTCCTTCTCGAGCAGAAGGTCGATCTTGCGTGTCTGGCCGGGATTGACCCTGTAGTATTGTCCTACCGGCTTGTAGCCCTGGCAGGTGGCCGTGACCTTGTGGTTCTCGTCCGAGGAAACCTCAACCCGCCCGGCACTGACCGCCCTGCCGTCCACCTCAATCGAGGCATCCTTGGGGACAACCGTGATCTCGAAAAACGCTTTGCCTGCCGCAGCAGGCGTTGCCGCAGGCGTGGAGGGTGCCGCAGGCGCAGGCGTTGCCGCAGGCGCGGGCGTTGGCGGTGCCGCAGGCACGGGCGTTGTCGTTGCCGCAGGCGCGGGCGGAACCTGAGCCGCAGGCGGCTGGGCGACCTGCGCCACCGGCGCAGACGCAGGAACAGGCGTGGGCGCGGGAGCAACCACCGACGGCGGCGCGGCGGGAGCAGCTTTCAGGGCAGGCGTCACCGCCATGACGCCTGTCCCTCCGATGCCGCGCTCAACGCCGCCCGAACGGGGCAGCTTGAACGTTTCCATACGCGAACGGAAACGGCTGCCCATGTCCACCGAGACCGACACGGTGAGCGTCTCCCCCAACACGGGGATCAGCCACTCCTTGACCTCCCCGCCCGCAAGCGGAACCTTCTCCGGCCATTCGCGCGCGGAGACCTGAACCGGCCCCTCGCCTTGATTGATGAGGCGGAGGATACACACGCCCTGCTGCTGCGCGAGCCGTTCGCGCAACGGCGGTGCGTGTTCTCCCAAAACCGTTGCGGCCGCGGAAAGAGAAAGCACCTGCTCCACGCCCTTGAGACGCTGCACACGCTGGTCGAGAGGGTCTTTCTGGAACATCGTTTGATCGAGCAGGTTAACGCAAACGTCCCGGACCGTATCCCGCTTTGCCTTGAGGCCGGCGTCGGACAAGAGCGTGGGCGAAACGGCGGAGAGCCCCTCAAACGCGGTGCCGCACGCAGCCACCCCCTCTTGCTTGAGACGCGCGAGCAGCGCGTCGATACGCGAAGCGGCCTCAGCCAGTTCTTTAGCGCGGAGCGCGGCGGGATCAGGCACGGGCTTAGGTGCCACAGCAGGAGCCGGAGAAGGGGCAACAGTCCGGGGCGCGGGTTGCGCGGCCACCTCCTGCGGAGGCACCGTTTTGGACGCCTCCGCAGGTGCCGGCGGCTGAACCGGAGCAACGGGAGGCACCTCCGCTGGCTTCGCTGCGGCAGGCACCGTGGCGACCGGCTTTTCAGGCTCTGGCGTAAGCGGAGGCGCAGACCCCTTGCGCCCCCCCATCCACCCGTATATGCCCGCGATCAGGAGCAGCGCGACGGAAGCCGCCGCACCGGCGATGACGAAACGTTTTTTGCGGCTCCCTTCCGAACGCCTGCGTGCCTCAGGGCTCTCCGACATGGCGGCGATCGCGGCCTGGACATCCGCAGGGTCAAGGGCGTGCGTGCCGACCGTCGCGCCGGGCTCCAGCTCGGCAGGGGCGCCCGCGAAGGTGGCCATGGTGAGACCCTCGACTGACTCAAACCCGTCGTCGTGGTCCTGCGCACCAGACGGAGGGAGCAGCGCGGACTGGAGCGCGTCACGCATCTGGTCCGCGCTTCGGAAGCGGTCCGCAGGTTTCTCGGCAAGCGCGGTGAGGATGACCTGTTTAAGCCGGGGATATTGCACGAAGGCATCCGCATCAAACGCGATGACGGGAGGCTTGCGCAAGCGGTCCTGAAAAGCGAGCCACGCCGAGTTGAGATCGGTCGGCAGGCGTTCGAAAACCGGTTTTCCGGCGAGCGCCTCGTAGAGGCAGAGGCCGAGCGCATAAAGGTCGGACTGCGGCGAACCGCGGTCCCCGCCCGCCTCGGCGAACTCGGGCGCCATATAATCGAGGGTTCCGGGCACGCCGCCAACGGTGACGGTGCCCGTCACGTCGCGGGCGACACCGAGATCGAAGACCTTGCCTTTTTCCGGCTGGCCGACCGGCGCGTAAAGGTTGCCGGGCTTGATGTCGCGGTGGATGATCGGCCGGGCGCTGGAATGCAGGAACTGGAGCGCGGAAAGGTAGCCGCTGAACAGCGTGACGGCTTCCGCCACCTCCATCTTGCCCTCGTTCTTGAGCCGAGGGCGCAGGGTCCAGCCGGGCATGCCTTCGAGGAACTCCATGACCAGGAAGAACTGCTTTTCGCCGGCCATTCCCGAAACCGTAATAAAGTCGACGTATTTGACAAGGTTGGGGTGCGGGTACTGTTGGAGGATCTTGGCCTCTTTGATAAAACGCTCGGACTGCTTTTCGGAAAAGAGGAATTTCACGGCAACAAGCAGGCCGTCGCCGATCGCCGCTGGTGGGATCAAGGCGAGCCGATCTGGGTCTCGGCCGAGCGGCAGGGCAACCATTTCCTGGCGCTG
>JALHET010000021.1 GCA_022839525.1 Lentisphaerota bacterium | reverse complement strand
TCTTCCGTTTAGGCGGCGGCCAGATTGAACCGAAAGAATCAAGCTGGCTCGTCTTCCGTTCACCGATTGTATTCACCGGCGAGAACGGTGATATGACCTTCGCCTCTGCGGCCGGCAGAACCGTGCAGTTGTCGGTTGCGGCACCCTCAAGCGGCAGCGGCGGGTTCATCAAGGAGGGCGAAGGTGCGCTCTATCTGTCGAACACCAACGCCTTCACGGGTACGGCCGCGCTCCAAGAGGGTTCCTGCGTTATCGCCGATGCCGGATGCTTGATGGAATGCACAAATCTGCTGGTGGGCGCGGATGCCCTGCTGGATCTGCGGCGGAGCGGCGCGGTACTCAACACCAACATGTTCCTGAAGGTGACGTCAGGTGGCACGGTCAATCTGGACTTCGAGGGCGAGGTCGAGGTCGGGCACCTGGTGATCAACGGCTTCGAGTGGCCGGGACGCGGTACGCGCTACGGCTCTTCGCAATCGCTAGGCGAGGTCGACAGGGTGATGGACGGGACCTTCACAGGAACCGGCGTGCTGAAGGTGGTCGGCCCGCGTGGGCTACAGGGAACGCTGATCAAGTTGCGATAAGGTGTGAGGGGGCAGTGCATTAGTTCATTGGTGTGTTAGTTAGTGCAGGAATGGGAGGGCAAGCGTCTACTTGCCCAAGGACGAGCAGACGCTCATCCCTCCCAACTTTTAACTCCTAACTCCGCGCATAACGCGGCAAGGGAAGGATGCAATGAAAAAGAGAATGATTGGTAATCTTTTGGTGATGTGCGGTTTGAGCGTGACGACGCTGTCGGGCGAAACGCAAGAGCCGGTGGCAGAGATCTGGGGTGCGCCGGTACGACAGAAACGTGCCGAAATCCTGTGGACTAAGGTACTGTGCAAACAGCCGGGGCGCTATATCGGCTGGCCGACAGTCTGTGCCCGCGCCAACGGCGAGCTTGTGGCGGTGTTTTCCGGTGATCGCGACGGGCACGTCTGTCCTTTCGGCAAGGTACAGATGGTGCGTAGCGCGGATGGCGGCGAGACGTGGTCGCCAGCGGTCAACATCGGCAACACACCGCTGGATGACCGCGATGCAGGTATTGTCGAACTGCCCGGCGGCGATCTGGTGGCCTCATGGTTCACCTCAGTGGCCTACACGGGCAGCATCCGCGACCGCGCCAAGCTGAATCCCGGCTCGCCGCGCTTCTACTGGTGGCTGCATGACGAGAAGATCCCGGCGCAGACCAAGCGGGACGGCCTGGGTTACTTCACGATCCGCTCGTCTGACGGCGGCAAGAGCTGGGAAACGCCGGTGCGTTCGCCCGGCACCGCGCCGCACGGGCCGATCCTGCTCAAGGACGGGCGACTGCTCTATGTCGGGATCACTTACTCCGGGGTTTTCGGGGTGTTCAGCGGGGCGGCGTATGAGGTGTCGGTCGCCGAGTCGCGCGACGGTGCCCGCTCGTGGCAGCGCATCAGCGCAATCCCGCTGCCGACGGAAGTGAAGATCGGCGACTTCCATGAACCGCACGCGGTCGAGACGGCGGACGGAAGGATCGTGGCGCAGATTCGCTACCACGGCAAGGGACAGGGCGCGGCGACGCGGCTGTGGCAATCCGAGAGCGCGGACGGTGGCGCGACGTGGGCTGTGGCGCGGGCGACCGATTTGGCCGGTCTCCCGCCGCACCTGATCCGCCTGCGTGACGGCAAGCTGGTGTCGGTGTACGGACGGCGCTTCGCCCCGCTCGGCGAATATGCCTGCATCAGCGACGACCACGGACGCACATGGGACGTGGCCAACGAGATCAAGTTGGCCGGACATTTCAACGGCGACCTGGGCTATCCGGCCTCAACCGAACTGCCGGACGGCAGTATTTTGACGGTTTATTATCAGGCCGAGAGGCAGGGCGAGCAAACCTGTCTGATGGGAACCAAATGGCGGGTGCGTTAGTTCGTTATGGCTCAACAAGCGCAATAAAAATAAGTTGTTTCTCACACGAAGACACGAAGGGCACGAAGGATTTTAGTTGGCAGGTGCCGAGGCAAGGATCGGCATGGACCGGGGAATGAAACCACAGAAGGCACAAAGGGCACAGAGGATCTTTTGGAGGCATTGCTCGGCAGGGCTCAAAGGGAACCACAGAGCACAGAGAGTGTTTTTATGATTTTTTCCTTCTTCGTGACCTTCGCGCCTTTGTGTGAGATTGAATTGGGTTGCGGGCTCCGCCCGCATTAGTTCATTAATGCATTCGTTCGGGATCGAAAACAGCAATCATGTCAATCATGAAATCATGTCTAAAAAAACGCATGGATCGAGGCGTATCATTAGTGGGCGAGAGAGGAAAGAAAAGGAAAATGAGTGAGCTGAAAATGCGTCCCAGCCGGACGCTGGCGAAGCTGCGTTCGGGCGGCGTCGCGAGTTGTTTCAAATTGAACCTGGCCGACGCGCGCGCGGCTGAGATCGCCGCGATGGCGGGCTTCGACTGCCTGTGGACGGACCGGGAACATGTGCCGAACGACCTGTCGGCGGTCGAGAAGATCATCTGGGCCGCCAAGGCGTATGACACCGACGTTCTGGTGCGCGTGCCGCGCGGCGGCTACAGCGATTACATCCTGCCGCTGGAATTGGATGCGGCCGGTATCATGGTGCCGCACATCATGAGCCTCGCCGACGCGCAGAACGTGGTGCGCATGACCCGCTTCCATCCGGTCGGGCGGCGGCCGGTCGATGGCGGGAACGCGGACGGCGCATATTGCCGGATAGGATTCAACGACTACCTCCAACAGGCGAACGCGCAACGGATGGTCATCGTCCAGATCGAGGACCCGGAGCCGCTGGATGACCTCGACGCGATCGCGGCGCTGGACGGCATCGATATGCTCTTTTTCGGGCCGGGCGATTTCAGCCACGGGATCGGCGCGCCGGGCGAGTGGACGCATCCGAAGCTGCTGGACACGCGGCGGCGCGTGGCGGAGGCGGCGCTCGCGCACGGCAAGTTCGCGGGCACGGTGGCCGGGGTCGGGCAGATCGGTGAGTTTGTGGGCATGGGATACCGCTTTCTTTCAGTCGGCGCGGATGTGGTGGGGCTGTCGCAATACTGCGACACGCTGGCCGCCGCGTTCGCGGGGAAGTGAATAGCGGAGTGGCTAATGGCGAGTGGCTCTGATCTGTCCGATCCGTCCGATTTGTCCGATTCCCAAAAAGGCAGGATTTTACGATTGTGATATTGTGAACGTTTTTCGGAGCAGAAACTGTTAAGTTGTGGCATTCACATGGGTTGATGCCTTACGGCTCGACAAGCGCGATAAAAAAACAAGTTGTTTCTCACACAAAGGCACGAAGGGCAGGAAGGTTTTTTTAGGGGCGCTACTCGGGTTTTTCTCTCATAGAAGGCACAGAGAACACGGAGGTTTTTTGGGGGCAGCGCGCTCCCAGACAAACTAATGAACTAATGCACTAATGCACTAATTAACTTGGGTTGCGGGCTTCGCCCGCATCCGCATGAGTTTAGGATCAGAGGGGATATGTCAAAAAAAACCTTTTGGATGTCCGGTGCGATGAAAGTCGTGGGCGTTTTGTCGTTGCTCGCCATGGGGAACGCAATCGGCGCGCCGCCAGTGGTCTTGGAGTGGTCCGGCCCGTTCTCGCTGCCGCCTCAGGCGAACGGACAGGCGGCGCTCGGTGTGGGGGCGCCGTTTGCGGGCGAACACAACGGTGTCGTCTTGCTGGCGGGCGGGTCAAATTTTCCAGAAACGCCGCTGGTAGAAGGCGGCTCCAAACGGTATTACGCCGATATTTTCGCGTTGCCCGCAGGCACCACGAACTGGGTGGCCGCCGGACGGCTTGCGCGGCCGGTGGCGGAGGGCGTGTCGGCCACGACGAGCAAGGGCATCGCATGCGTCGGCGGCGCGGCGGAAGACGGCAACTCCGCGCGCGCGTTCCTGATGACCTGGGATGAGGTGCGCGGACAGGCGGTGGAGCAGGCCTTGCCGGATTTCCCCTGCCCCATGCGGTTGGGCGCGGCGGCGGCGCGCGATGCCCTGGTGTTTGTGGCAGGCGGCGAAGGGAGCGATGCGCTCGCTAGCGACGTGTGGCGGCTGGATCTCAACGCGCCGGACAAGGGCTGGCGCGCGCTGCCGCCATTGCCGGACGGCAGGGGGCGCATGCAGGCGCAGGCCTTTGTGCAGCACGGCGACCAGAAGGTGACGTGCCTGTTTGTGGTCGGCGGCTATGCCAAGCACGCGGACGGCGGAATGGTGGCACTGACGGACGGCTATGCGTACAATCTGGCGCAACCGGATGACACCGGCGTCTGGCAACCGATCACGCCGGCGGTACCCGTCGTGGAGAAGTCGGACGCTCCCCCGGCGGCGGCATGGCCGCTGATCGGCGCGAGGTGCGTGACAGTCGGCGATCAGCACGTCCTCTTCTTCGGCGGATTGGACACCGCGTATTTCGACACGAACCAACGCAAGATGGCGTCGCTCACGGGCACGGCGCGTGAGGCGCAGCGCATCGCCTACCCATCCACCGTGCCGGCGACCTGGAACCGCAAGGTGCTGGCCTATCACACCGTGACCGACCGTTGGTTTGAACTGGGCGAAGTGCCCTTCGCGCCGACCGTGGCGGGAGCTGCGGTCAAACTTTCGGACGGGAGCATCCTGCTGGCATCGGGCGAGGTGCGGCCCGGCATCCGTACCCCGCTGTGTACGGTCGGGAAGTTTGTCAAACGCCAAAAATTCCATCCCGCCAACTGGGCGGTCATGGGCGGATACTTCCTCGGGCTGGCCGTGATGGGCTGGTGGTTCATGCGCAAGCAGAAGAGCGCCGACGACTACTTCAAGGGCGGCGGGCGCATCCCGTGGTGGGCGGCGGGCATCAGCATCTTTGCGGCGATGTTCAGCTCGATCTCGTTTTTGGCGATACCGGCGCTGGCCTACATGTCGAACTGGTGCTATGCTCCTAAAGTTCTTGCTATGGTTTTGATTCCGCCGCTGGTGATCGGTTGTTATCTGCCGTTCTTCCGCAAACTGAACCTGACCTGCGCCTACGAGTACCTCGAACTGCGCTTCAACCTCGCCTGCCGCCTCTTCGCGAGTCTGGCGTTCAACCTGTTCATGGTGGCGCGCGTGGCGGTCGTGGCCTATCTACCCGCGCTGGCGGTCGCCGCCGCGACCGGTGCCGATGTCAATGCGTGCATCGTGGTGGTCTGCCTGCTGACCATCGTGTACTGTGCGGTCGGCGGCATCGAGGCGGTGATCTGGAGCGACGTGGTACAGGGAGCCGTGTTGATTGGCGGTGCGTTGCTGATCCTTGTGACGCTGATGCTCGGCAGCGACGGCGGCATCGCGGGCGTGGTTGCGGCAGCCGCCGGCGCCGGCAAGCTGTGCATGATCGATGCCGCGTTCGACTTCTCGCGCCCGGTGATCTGGGTGGTGCTGATCGGGGGATTTGCGGAGTGCCTGATCTCCTACACCAGCGATCAATGCATCATCCAGCGCTACATGACCACCCACGACACGCGGGCGGCCGGGCGGAGCCTCTGGCTCAACGTGCCGATGAGCCTCGCCAGCGGCGTGCTCTTCTTCGGCATCGGCACCGCGTTGTTCACCTATTACCGGTCGCATCCGCAACGCCTCGCGGTGACCATGCCCAAGGCGGACTCCATCCTGCCGATGTTCATGACCCACGAGCTGCCGACCGGCGTGGCGGGCATCGTGCTGGCCGGTCTCTTCGCCGCAACGATCACCACGCTGGCGGCCAACCTGAACTCATCGGCGACGACGATCACCGGCGACTGGATCGTGCGGCTGCGGCGCAGTCCCACCAGCGACCGCGCAAAGGTGCGCATCGCGCAGGTCTGCACCGTGTTGGTCGGTCTGGCCGGCATGGCGGGCGCATTGGTTCTGGCCAATGCCGACATCCGCGCGGTCTATGACCAGTTCCTGAAATTCATCGGCATTCTGACCAGCGGTCTGGCCTGCCTCTTTATGCTGGGCATCTTCGCGCCGCGCGTCGGCGCGACCGCCGCGTTGTGCGGGCTGATAGCGAATTACGTGGTCTGCATCGGGCTGGAATTGGCACCCCTGCCTTGGAAGCCGCACCTGCTGCTTTATGGCGCGATCGGCATCGTCACCTGCTTGGTGGTCGCATTGGCGGTGAGCATCGTGTTCCCCAACAAGAAGACCGGAATCGGGGGGTTGGTTTGGAAAGGCGGCCGCGCGTAGCGCGGATTTAGGAGTTAGGAGTTGTTTTTTTCTCACAGAGGCGCAGAGACGCGGAGGTTTTGGGGGCAGAGCTGTCCGCAAGTCGCAAGTCGCGGGTCAACCTCTCTTATTGCGGCCACGCAGTGGCTCGCAATCGTGAGAGTAAAACAAACGATTAATTAGGAGTTGAGTCATGGTGAGAGACGCGGATAACATTCGGCTGGGTGTAATTGGGATGACCGAAGGCAACGGGCACCCCTATTCTTGGAGCGCGATTTTGAACGGTTATGACCGCGCGCGCATGACGGCGGAGTGTCCCTTCCCGGGCATTCCGGGGTATCTGAACCTGCAGCCGCCCGAGGCGTTCGGGATCGCGGGGGCGCGTGTCACGCATGTGTTCTGCGATGTGCGCAGCGATGCGGAGCATGTGGCGGCGCTGTCGCAGATCCCGCACGTCGCGGAAACGCCGGAGGCGATGATCGGCGCGGTCGACGCGGTGCTGATCGCGACGGACATCAGCGGCGAGCATGTGCGGCGCGCGCGTCCCTTTGTGGAGGCGGGCGTGCCGCTCTTCATTGACAAGCCGCTCTGCGACACGACGGCGGATCTGGAGCAGTTCCAGCGCTGGGTGGCGGACGGGGCGGCGTTCCTGTCGTCGAGTTCGACGCGGTTTGCCGCAGAGTACGCGCCCTATCAACACCCGAACACGCCGCTTGGAGCGTGGCGCTTCATCTCCATGCCCATGGCGAAAAAATGGGAGACGTACGGCATCCACGCGCTCGAGGCGGTCTTCAGCATCACGGGGCCGGGCTACGTGTCGGTCCGTAACACGGGCACGGCGGATCGCAACGTGGTACACTTGAAACACCGGTGCGGCGCGGATGTGGTGATCGCCTGCGGCAAAGGCATCGTGTACGGCGGCGCGATGACGCTGTGCGGTGCGGAAGGCAACGCGACGGTCGTGACGAAGGACACCTTCTCCTCGTTCAAGGCGCAACTGGCGGAGTTCGTCGGGTATCTGCGGAGCGGTGTCCGCCCCTATCCGTTCAGCCACACCGAGGAGCTGATGCGGCTGGTGATCGGCGGCATAAAAAGTCGCGAACATGGGGGTGCGGAGATTAACGTGGAGGTCGAAGCGTAACATGTTTTTTTTAGACATGATTACATGATTCACATGATTAAAGGTAATCGGCTAGTGACAGGGAGCATGCGAATCGAGTACGTGTTTTGTGTGCGCACTCCCGACTCTCTGCTCCCTTTTTCTCCAGAAACGCATTGTCGTCGCACACCTCCTGTCACTAACCGACTACGATTAAAGAACATGGCACGGGAAACCTGCCCGTGCATATACAAGAAATCATGTTAATCATGTAATCATGTCAGAATTCCTTAAGGAGTGTTTATGAACGTTTTAGAAAGTTTTTCGTTGAAGGGTAAGGTCGCGCTGCTGACCGGCGGGGCGGGACTGTATGGACGCCAGATCGCGGAGGCGCTGGCCGAGGCGGGCGCGACAACGTATCTTGCTTCCCGGAACATGGCCGAGTTGGAGAAGGCTGCGGCGGCGCTGCGGACGGAAGGCGGCAATGTGACGGCCTTGCCGCTGGACTTGGGAGACGAGTCTTCGATTCAGGCGCTGGTCGCTGAGATTGTGCGGCGCTCGGGCCGGCTGGACGTGCTGGTCAACAACGCGGTCACGCGCTGCGCGTGCGCGGACTGGGATCAGCCTATGGACGTGTTCGACAACAGCCTGCGCGTCAACGCTTCGGCCCTGTTCTGCCTGACTCGGCTGGCGGCCGAGGAGATGAAGAAAGCGGGTGGGGGGGCGGTCATCAACATCGGCTCGTACATGGGAATCCGCGGTCCCGATCCGCTCAACTATGTCGGCACGGACATGATGAAGACGCCTTCGCCGATCTACTTCTACGAGAAGGGCGGGATGGTGAACTTCACGCGCTTTGCGGCGAGTGTGCTGGGGCCGTTCGGCATCCGCGTCAACGCGATCCATCCGGGCGGGTTTTTCAATAACCAGCCGGAGGCGTTTGTGAAAAACTACAGCGCCAACACGATGCTGGGACGGCTGGCGAACGCGACGGATCTCAAGGGCGTGATCGTTTTTTTGGCGTCGGACGCATCGTGCTACCTGACCGGCACGAACATTCCGGTTGACGGCGGGTATACGGCGAAGTGAGAAGTATCCAATAGCCAACAGGGAATGTCCAGTGGTTGAGGGGCGGAGAGAGGTTAGGAGCAACCATGACCTTTTCGAGATTGATGCTGGGGACGGTGCAGTTCGGGCTGGAGTACGGGATCGCCAACGTGTCGGGCAAGCCCTCGTTTGAGCGGGTGTGCGAGATCGTGCGGACGGCCCATGAGGGCGGGGTGACGGCGCTCGACACGGCCGCCGCGTATGGCACGAGCGAGGAGGTGCTGGGCGACGCATTGGAGCGGCTGGGGCTGCGCGATGAGATGACGGTGGTCAGCAAGGTTCCGCCAATCGACGCCGATACGGACGCGGAGGCTGAGCGGTTTGTTGAGCAGACTGTGTTGCGGTCGCTCCAGCGTTTGCGCCTGGAGCGGCTGACGGTCTGTCTGTTGCACCGCGAGGACGACTTCAGGTTCCTTCCGTTATTGGAAAAGCTGGTCGGCAAGGGGTTGATCGGCGGCGCGGGCGTGTCGTTGGACAGCGGACGCTTTCTGGGGGAAGCCGGGGCGGCACGCTTCATCCAACTTCCCTATAACGTGTTGGACCGGCGGTTTGACGCATTCTGGCCGACGGCACAGAAGAATGACATCCGGCTCTTTTCCCGGAGCGTGTACCTGCAAGGGTTGCTGCTGATGCCGGAAGCGCATATCCGTCCGAGTCTGTCCGAGGTCATTCCGATCCGGCGTGATCTGGAGACGGTGGCGCGTGAGGCGGGCTGCACAATGGCTGAGCTCTGCATGCGCTACGCGCTGTCGAACCCTGCGGTCGCAAGCGTGTTGACCGGTGTGGACACGGTGGAGCAGATGCGCGAAAACCTGCGTCTCGCCACATTGGGGCCGTTGTCTGCGGACGTGCTCGGGCGCGTGCGGGAGTGTGTGCCGGACTTGCCCGAGTCGCTGGTGCGTCCCGCACTTTGGAATACGCGTATCCCTGTATAATGGACGGCACGGAGGCCGTCCCTCCACGGGAAGGCGGATCACGGTGTCCGCCGCGATCTTAGAGCGGTTCCGGAAAATGTGTAGCCGTTCCGGTAGGAACCCCTCCCCGAGGCGTCCGCCCTTCGGCCTGCTCTGGGTAGACGGAGGGTTCGGGGAACCGTCCCCACCGACAATCGAACCTCGGCTACGGAATGACTTAAACCGCTTTAGAAGAGGGTTTCGATGCGGGCGGCGGCTGCGGCGGCATCGGCGAAGTCCGGCAGGACAAGGTCGGCGCCCGCGGCGGCGAGTTCGTCGGCGGAAACCCAGCCGGTGGCGACAGCCACGGCTTTGAGTCCGTTGGCGTGCGCGGCTTGGACGTCGAGCGGCGTATCGCCGATCAGGAGCCGCACGGCGGCATTGGAGGGGACGCGGCTGAGGGCGATGCGGGCGATGGCGGGGCGCTCGTGGTGGTCGTCGCCGTATGCGCCGAAGGAGAAGGCGTGGTCGAGGCCGGCGTGCCGCAGCTTGCTCCAGGCGGTGGCGCGCACGTTGCCGGTGATGAGGCCGAGCGTGTGGCCGCGCCGGGTGAGGCATCCGAGCAGTTCCGGGACGCCGGGATAGACGAGGGGTTTGTTTTGGGAGAGTCCGGCGTCGATGGCGTGGGCGAGGCGCAGAAAGAAATGCTCCTCGCGGGCGGGGGTAGTGGCCACGCCGCACTCGGCGGCCATGGCGCGCACGACGCTGGAGTCGGTCGCGCCGACGAAACAGAGTTTGCCGAGGTTCGGGTAGGGCACGCCGTAGGCGGCTTCGAAGGCGGCGCCGAACGCGGCGCGCCCGATGCCGCGCGCATAGAGCAGGGTGCCGTCGATATCGAATAAAACCGCGCAACGCATAACGGGAATAGACTATAACAGAAACGGGGGTAGCGCGCGACCTCCGGGCGCACAACAAAATTTAAAAAAAGGGGTTGACACTTCGCAAGCCACAGGATATACTACAGGCAAAGATCGGGGAAAAAGTACTGATCTTTTTGGAACACGTTTAGAAAGGAGGATTTCAGGATTTACTTTTTCAAAGCTCCGAAAACCCAGAGAGGGCCGTCAGGCGGGTGTCTGATTATGGTCATGGGTGTGCGGAAATCAACTGATTGGGCGATACGCCCACACAGACGCAAGAGGGGCTTGCCACAGACCAAGGAAGAGACCGGGCAACAGGTACGGCGGCTTACGCCAAAAAAACATGGGTTGCACAGCGGATCCCAGTACGGAAGTCAGGCAATGAATCGCTCTTCGCTGATTAGAAGAAAATCGGGACATTTTCGCCGGTGCCTGAGAAAAGGTAAGAGGGAGCAGATAGTCCCGGAACGTCTGGTAGGCGTGCCGGTGAAGTAAAAAAAACAACACGAAAGGACGTGTTTTCCGAGTAACGATAGCATAAGCGGAAACGCTTAAGGGTTCCCTCGCAAATCAGAGGGAACCCTTTTTCTTTATGTCAGGGAAAAATGCCCCAGGAGTTGGAGGAGCAGAGGGCGCAGTGGCGGCAGTCGAGTTCGAGCGGGAGGGGTGCGGCTTCGCCTTTCTTTCGGGCGGCCACGGCCTGCAGGTTGTTGATGAAGGCCAGGATGAGGCCAAGGGTGACGAACCCGCCTGCGGGAAGGATGACCAGCACCATCGCGTGATTGTGAATGTTTTGGATGGCGAGGTCGCCCCAGACGGTAATCGAACCGTTGCCTAAAAATTCACGGATGGCCGCGATGACCGCGAGCGAGAGGGTAAAGCCGATACCCATGCCCGCGCCATCCGCGATACTGAACAGTACGCCGTTTTTGGAGGCGAAGGCCTCTGCGCGTCCGAGGATGATGCAGTTCACCACGATCAGCGGGATGAAGATTCCGAGACTTTCCGCCAAGGCGGGCGTATAGGCCTGCATGAGAAGGTCAACCACTTGGACGAACGCCGCGATGACGACGATATAGCATGGGATACGCACGGCGGAGGGAATGATGTTGCGCAGGGCGGAGATGGCGGCGTTCGAGCAGATCAGCACGAAGATACAGGCCACACCCATGCCGAGGGCGTTTTCGAGGGAGGTGGTGAGGGCCAACGTGGGACACATGCCGAGCACCAGACGGAAGGTCGGGTTCTCTTTGATGATGCCGCGGGTCAGTTCGTTGAGCAAGCGCATGACAAAAAGCCTCTTTTGGTAAAAAAGAGTATGACGGAACCCGCGGCGGAATGCAAGAGGGGACTAGATGTCGTCGGGGACTTCGATGCGGATGGTGCGGCTCCTCATGTCGCTGATAGCGGCGCGGTCTTTTTTCTGGTCGAGGTCGCTGCCGTGGAGGGTGCCGGGGTCTGAGAAGAAGGGGACTTCGAAACTCATGCCGCAGGCGGGGCACTCCGAGGGGGAGCCTGCCATATCCGCGGGCGCCTCGATCTCCTGGTGGCAGTTTTTGCAGAAGAAGGAGAGCATGCGCTTGTGGGGCAGTGTTTTTTGAGGCGCGGGCGTGTTCGCCTTGTCGAACCCCAAAGCGGACAGGTCGATGCGGATCGTTTGGTTTTTCTGCTTGGAGTGGTCGACCGGTGGTTGGCCGGCAGGGAGCGTCGCGGCGAGTTGGTCGTTTTCGGCGGGCGGGGGTTCCGGCAAAGCGGGGCCGTGGAGGGTGCCGGGCTCGGAATCGGAGGGGATTTTTATGGGGGTGCCGCAGGCGGGGCATTCTGCCTGAAGGCCCGCGGCCGCGAACGGCGCCTCAATCTCCTGGCCGCATTTTTTGCAACAGAAAGAAACGGCTTTAGAGAAATCATCGAGGATTGTGGGGCTGGCGTCCGGTGAGGAGGCCGGCAGGTCGGTTTCTGCGGGAATGACGGTGATCAGGTCGTCTGGGGTTGGCGTGACGTTATCCCGCGCTTTTTTCACAGCCCGCACGCGCAAGGCGTCATGTTCAGCAATGAGAATGTTTTCTCCGGTTTGAGGATTCCTCATCTTCCGTTCTTTGCGGCGGATGACGTCCAGACGGCAAAGGCCGGGGATGGTGATTCCCTGACTGGCGGCTTCCCTGTAGGCTATGGAACACAGGGCATCGAGGACGGAACGTATGGATTTTTGCGTGAGTCCGGTGCTGAAAGCCAATTCACGGATTAGCATGCTTTTTGTGTACGTTGTTTTTTTCATTGCTCTCTTTCCCAAAATGATAAATACTAACCAATGTTGAGCAAATGGTATGCCAAAATGCGGAAAGTGTATAAATGTCTGTTGGCATTGAAGTTGCTCAACCAATTACCAAACCTTGTTGAGGACGGGAAGCATGCCGATGAAATTCTGGTTTGGGAAAAAAGACACGGAGCCGGGCGAAGCCTCAATGCGTGCTGATGATGCGCAAAAAGCCTCTTCTTTGTTTCCGGGTGTGGAACAGGCGGGAAAACGCGGGCAGGAGTCTGCTTTTGTTCCCTCGCCCAGGGTTGCGGATGTAAAAAAAGGCGCAGAGGAAGCGTCTAACGGTGTTTCTGCGGCGCAGGGGGCGGTGCCTGCGGTGCCGCCGCCCGCTGCTTCTTCCCCCGCGCCCGCGCCTGCCTCACCGGTGTCGGCGGAAACCTCGAAAGTGGTGTTAAAAGCGGTCGGCGGCTCTGTAAGGCTTGCACCGCTTTCGCGGGCTGGTGCTGTTGGGGCGGCGGCTTCCCAAACGCCGGCGGCGGGAACGGCCGCCCGGCCGCAGCAGATGTTTGGGTTGCGCCCTAAGGTTGGCGCATCGCCTTCGGCAGCGCCCGCCGCGGTGGAGGCGGAAGGAAGTAAGGCGGAGACGAAACCCCCAGAGGAACGCGCCCCTGACGAGGCCATGGTGCGTCCCAAGGCGGATCAGCGTGTGCTTTATTACCAGTTGATGAACGGGTTGTATGAGGCCTTGCTGATTTTGGATGACCAGGGGCATGTTGTGGACTGCAACAAGCGTGCCGAAGAGGTGCTGGGGTATTCGCGCGAGGATGCGTGGGATCTGCCGATCGGGAAGATCATTACCGGCATGTCGGCTCAGATGTTCGGACATCTGAAGCGCAACTTGGCGGAGAATCATCATATTCTGATTGACGCCCGCTGCTTCCGGAAGGACGGCTCGTCTTTTGCGGGCGAGGTGGGCGTGAGCATACTTTCCCTGACGCGCGGGGACAACATGGTCTTTGCGATCCGCAACGTCGAACGGCGCAGGAGCGTGATCGAAGATCTGCGCAAATGCCGGACGGCGCTAGATGTGGCGTTGGTGTCTACCTTTGTTTGTGATCTGGACGGGTTTTTCCTGATGGTGAATCAGGCGTTGCTGGAGGCGTTCGGGATACCTGACACGGCGCAGGCCAAGAGTGTGCGCTTCATGGATGTCCTGCCGGATGCGGCGCGGTTTTTCCTGCGCGCCGCTTGCGGCGAGAAACTGCGCGAAAAAATACAGGTTCAGACTCCGGAAGGGGTGCCGATAAAAATAGAAGTGGCCTTGATGCCGGTGCAGAGCGGGCAGAACATTACGGGTGTCGCCGGATCTATTCAGCAACTGTAGCCGGCCGGTGGCGGCAAGTTGAAAAAAGGTGAAACTTTTTTCTGTAACGGAGCCGCAGGGCTCTCACTCGTCGCGGTAAGGCTTGTTCTGTTCGAACATGGAGAGACGGGTGGTGAGGGCTGCGGCGTGGACGGTATCGCCGGCCTGCGTATAGAGGGCTGCGGCGCGGCGGGTGGCGTCGAGCGCGCGCCGGAAGGAGCCGCACTCCGCTTGGGCGACGCCGAGCACCTCCAAAGCCTTGGCGTCTTTTCCGCGCAGGAGCGAATCCGCCTTTTCGGCCAGTTTCACCGCTCCTTTCCCGTCGCGGAGTTCCGCGAAGGGCGAGGTGGCGAGTATCCAGGCGACATCGCACAGGGCGGCCGCGTTCTTGGGATCGGCCGCGAGTTCGGCCTGCGCCGCCTGCAACGTTTCGCGCGACTTGGCCATGCGCGCTTCCCGCGCGGCTTCTTCGGCCTTCTTCTTGAATTCCAGGCTGATGCCCGCAAGTTTGAATTTGGTCTCGATGTCCGATTTATCGATAGCTTTGATGTAAGCGTCCTCGGCGGAGATGATGCCTTTGGCGGCTAAGCGCGTCAGCTCGTCGCTGAAGGTCTGCATGCCTGAGGCTTTTCCGGTCTGCATGACCGTCGGCAGCATGTGGGTTTTTGCCTCGCGAATAAGGGCGGCGACGGGGGTGGTGACAACCAGCACTTCGAAGGCGGCGATACGGCCGCCGTCGGTTTTTTTGCAGAGGGTCTGGGCGACCACCCCTTTGAGTGTGTCGGAAAGCATGGAACGGATCTGGTTCTGCCGCGCGGCCGGGAATTTGTCGATCATGCGTTCGACTGTGGTCGCCGCCGTGTTGGTGTGGAGTGTGGCGAAAACCAGATGGCCGGTTTCGGCGGTCTCGATGACGATCTCCATGGTTTCGAGGTCGCGGATTTCTCCGACGAGCACGATGTCGGGATCTTCGCGCAGGGCGGCGCGCAGGGCGCGGGCGAAACTGTGGGTGTCGCGGTGGACCTCGCGCTGATTGATGATGCACTGTTGCGGCGTGTGGACGAATTCGATGGGGTCTTCGATCGTGATGATGTGCTCGTTGCGCGTGCGGTTGATATAGTCAACCATGGCCGAGAGGGTGGTGGACTTTCCGCTGCCGGTGGGGCCTGTGACAATCACGAGGCCTTTGGAGAGCATACAGAAATCGCGCAGGATGTCGGGCAGGTTGAGTTCCTCGAAGGTCGGGATGTTTTCGGGGATCACGCGCAAGACGGTCCCGTAGCCGTTCATGTCGCGGAACCCGTTGACGCGGAAACGGGCGGTGCCGGGGATTTCGTAGGCGCAGTCCGTGTCCCACTCGTTCTCGAGCTGCTCGATGTTTCCCTTGGGCATGATCTCTTTGAGGAGCGCGAAAATCTGCTCGCTGGAGAACGACGGTTCGCCGGGAACCGGTGCGAGTGTGCCGTGCACACGCATATAGGGGGGGCGGCCCGCACTCAGGTGCAGGTCGCTTCCCATACTGGAGACGAGCGGAATAAGAAAACGGTCAATCGTTGCCATCAGACAAGGCGGAGTTAGGTGTTGAGGTTTTGGCGCGAAGAGAACCCAGAAGCCGGGAGATGTCAGACGGAAAGGGCTCGTCTGGTTTCCCGGCTTCTGGCGCTGTTTGCCCGCTACGGGTTCGCAAGCAGCGGCGAGATATCTGCGGGCTGAGGTGTTTTGGGCGCTTCGCGTTCACGGACAGGCTGGTTGCCGGAATCCGTTTGGTGCTGGGGGGCCAAGGGTTCTTTTTTGGGCGCGGTGATTGTGTGGATAAGCTGTTCGGGGTTGTCGAGGCTCAACACCTCTTCCTTGGTGCGGTCACCCGGTTCCTTGAGCGCGCCTGTG
>JALHET010000020.1 GCA_022839525.1 Lentisphaerota bacterium | reverse complement strand
GCCGGAGATGACCGCCAAATGTATCGACGCCAATGGCTGGGCGCACTCCGGCGACATCGGTCGTATGGATGAGCAGGGTTATGTCTACATTACCGGACGCCTGAAAGACCTGATTATTCGCGGTGGTGAGAATATCTCGCCCAAGGAGGTCGAGGATTTCATCGGCCACATGCCGGGTGTGCAGGACGTGCAGCTTGTGGGCGTGCCCAGCAAAAAGTACGGCGAACAGCCCGCCGCTTTTGTCATTCCCATGCCGGACGCCGAGATCACTGAGCAGGATGTTGAGGATTTTTGCCGCAACAAGATCGCTTGGTTCAAAATCCCCAAGTACATCCACTTCGTGGAGAGCTACCCGCAGACCGCCAGCGGCAAGATCCAGAAATACAAGCTGCGCGAGTTGGCGGCTCAGCTCTGGCCCGACGCGTGATGCCGGGTAACGCGCGGGGTTGGCGGGAGGGCGTGGAGCAGGTCGGATACGCTCTGGGTGTCGCCGGGAAAAACAAATTCCGGACGCAGGTCGGCGAGCAGCTGAAGCACGAAACGGCGCGTGCGGGCGCGGGGGTGGGGCAGCGTGAGTTCCGGCGTGTCCAGGCGCAGGTTGCCGAAGGTGATGATGTCGATGTCGATGATGCGCGGCAGGCCGGGCGTGGCGCCTCGCACGCGCCCGAGACGTTCCTCGATGGTGTGGATGGCGTCCGAGAACGCGGCCGGGGCGAGGGTCGTGTTGACGATGACGACCCGGTTGAGGTAGAGGTGTCCGGAGAAAGCGGGCGGCACGCCGACGGGTTCGGTTTCATACACCGGCGAGCGGGCGAGCAAGAGGATCCCCGGCCAAATGTCCAACGACGCACACGCGCGGTCCAGCTCTGCGAGGCGGTCGCCCTGATTGCTGCCCAGGGAGAGGATGGCTTCACGGGGTTCCGGCATAATACCTTTACACGGGATCGAAACCGAGCACGTGGCGCATGGTGTAGCGTCCCGGCTTGCGGCCTTCCAGCCAAAGGGCGGCACGCAAGGCGCCTGTGGCGAACGCCTCGCGGCTGTTGGCCTTGTGGGTGAGTTCGACGCGCTCTTCATCGGCGATGAACATGACGGTGTGGTCGCCGACCACAGAGCCGCCCCGCAGGGCGTGGATGGCGATTTCGCCCCGGGGGCGTTCGCCGGTGATCCCCTCACGCCCGTAACAGGCGACATCCTGAAGGGTGACGCCTCGGCCTTCGGCCAGGGTCTCGGCCAAGCCGAGTGATGTGCCGCTGGGTGCGTCTTGCTTGAACCGGTGGTGAATCTCGATGATTTCCGCATCGTAGTCGGGACCAAGGATGGAGGCGGAACGCCGGACGAGTTCGAACAACAGGTTCACCCCGAGGCTCATGTTCGGTGCCCACACCATGGGAATCTGCCGGGCGGTGTCGAGGACGGTTTGTGTCTCTTCCGCAGAGAATCCGGTGGTGCCGAGGACATAGGCCTGGCGATGGGCGATGGCGTTGGCGAGGTTCCCCGTGACCGCAGTGTGGAACGTGAAGTCAATGATGGTGTCTGCCTCTGAGGGCCATGTGTCTGTGAAGCGCAGGGAGTCGGGGAGCGCCGCATTTTTCAAACCGCAGGCCTCTTTCACGGGCGCCCCGATGAGAGGGTGCCCGGCGCATTCGGTCGCGGCGACAACGAGGCATTTTTTGAACTTGCCGGAGCACCGCAGCAGGTTTTGTCCCATGCGTCCGGCGGCTCCGAGAATGGCGATTTTCATAGTGAGGAAGTGTTGAAGGTTTGGATGGGCACGCCCCGCGCCCTCAAAGCAAATTGAGGCTGCGGAGGGTGCGGATGAGTTGTTCGCGGACATTTTCGGATGGCTCGCAGAGCGGCAGGCGGAACGTCGGGCCGATGCGGTTCAGGAGCGCGAGCGCGGTCTTGACGGGAATGGGGTTGGTGTCGATAAACAGATCGCGGAAAAGCGGGTAAAACGTGCGGTGCAGTTCGCGCGCGCCGACTAGGTCGTCCGCAAGGGCGAGCCGCACCAGCGCGGACATCTCTTTTGGGATGACGTTTGAGGCGACGCTGATGACGCCGCACGCGCCCACGCTGATCATGGGGAGCGCGAGGCTGTCGTCCCCCGACAGCACGGGCAGTTCGCAGGCTTCGCGGATGGCGCTGACGCGGTCCACGCTGCCGGCGGCCTCCTTGATGGCGGCGATCTGAGGGTGCGAGGCGAGCCGGACGACGACGTCGAGGGGGATCTCTTTGCCCGCGCGTCCGGGCACATTGTAGAGGACAACGGGGAGCCCGAGGTCGGCGACGGCGGCGAAGTGCCGGTAGAGGCCCTCGGCGTTGGGCTTGTTGTAATAAGGGGTAACCTGCAAGGTGGCCTGCACCCCGGTGTCGAGAACTTCGCGGGTCAGGAAGAGCGCTTCGGCGGTGGAATTGGCGCCGGTGCCGGCAATGATGGGGGCCTTGCCCGCGGCCGCTTCAACGGTGGTGGTGATGACTTTGATGTGCTCGTCGACTTCGAGTGTGGGAGATTCGCCGGTGGTGCCGGCGGGAACCAGCCCTGTAACGCCATTTTCGAGTTGCCACTTTACGAGGTCGCGCAGGGCGGGATAGTCCACGCTGCCGTCCGTGTTGAACGGTGTGACCAGAGCGGTAAAGGTTCCTGTCAGCGTCATAAGCTCCTTCAAAAAAGTTAGTGCTGAAAGTATGAAGCATGAGGGCGGTCAGGTCAACCGTCTTTCTTGCCGGAAAGAAGTTTCGCGGCGATCTCGGGTTGGGCAATGACGGTGCGGGTGCCTTCCATGACGTCCCGGATGATGGCGCGGGAGGAGAAGGTGGCTTTAGTGACGGCATCGAACTTGATGATATCCTCATTCGCGTGCCGGTTGCGGAACTGATCGAAGAACGTTTTCGTGAGGCGTTGGAAGTACCGGGGGTCTTCCTTGTGGGCAAGGACGGTCAGGCCTTTGATGTGGGCGTCAGTGCCGATGGCCACGAGCACGGCGATCTGGTCGCGCTTCCCCTTGCAGACGGGGGGCACCTGGTCGGTGCGGAAAAGCCAGCCGGAAGGGCGTCCGTCAAGTGTCACCTCCTGCACGACGACATTGGTGTTGCAGAGGGTCAGGGGGGCGGCCTGTGCGGCCTGCCCGAACCAGTCCCGGCACAAATCCGCCGGGGTTCTCGTGCCGCTGTCGGCCTCTGCCTGCGTGAAAAACAGAACGAAGAAGCCACCCAAAAGGCAGAACCTCGCCGCAATCCGGTTCATAAATCGTTTTCCCTTTTTTAACGTTTAATTCTGCCTTAAAAGGGGTGTGCCGCGCAACCCCAAAAAGAGGGTTGTGTCTGGATTCCGCTTGCGGATGTCCGGGGCGCGCCCTATAATTTGAGCCATTCTGACACTGTGAAGGGGTGTGACACCGATGGCGTCCGGTTTTTTTGACAGATTGGTGGCCCGGATCGACAAACTGGATCCGGAGAGCCTGCAGGCGCAGATGTTGCGGCTGGCGCAGGAGCGCGGCTTTCTCGAGACGATTTTCCAGACGATCCAGGAGGGCGTGCTGGTCATCGACAACGAGGGGCGGCTGCTCTATGCGAACTGTGCCGCCGAAAAGCTGGCGGGCTTCGAGTTCGCGCGCGCGAAGGGGCGGTCGGTCCTGCGCTTCCTGCGCGAGTGGGACTGGGAACGCCTTTTGGATTTGCCGGCCACGGGCAGCGGGTGGTCGCGCATGGTGACGCGCGAGATCGAGATCTCTTATCCCGAACACCGGTTCATCAGCGTGTATGCCGTGCCGCTGGATGAGCAGGGGCTGGTGGACAAAGGCGTGCTGGTGATCTTGCGCGACGTGACGCGGGACCGGAAACATGAGGCGTCCGTGCTCGAGAGCGAGCGGTTCAATGCGGTCAAGCTTTTGGCGGCCGGGGTGGCCCACGAGATCGGAAACCCGCTCAACGCGCTGAACATCCACCTGCAGCTGCTGTCGCGCGAATTGTGCGAACTGCCCGATGAGACGCGCAAGCCGCTCGCGGACCTTGTCGAGGTGGCGCGCGCGGAGGTCGGGCGCCTGGACGCCATCATCACGCAGTTCCTGCGGGCGATCCGTCCCACCAAGCCGGTGCTGCTTCCGGAACGCCCGACCGAGGTGCTGCACGAGACGCTGAAGGTGTTGAAGAGCGAGTTTGAGAACCGGCGCATCGTGGTGTCGGTGGACATTCCGGACACGGTTCCCACGGTGCAACTCGACCGGGCGCAGATCAAGCAGGTCTTTTTCAACGTGGTCAAGAATGCGCTGGAGGCGATGCCGGACGGCGGCTCGCTGAAAGTGGTGTTCGGCGTGGGCGACGCCTATGTGGACATCGCGTTCACGGATACGGGCAAGGGGATCGCCGCCGACGAGTTGGGGCGCGTGTTCGAGCCTTACCGCACCACGAAAGCGAAGGGGACCGGCCTGGGGCTGATGATCGTGCAGCGGATCATCGAAGAGCACGGCGGGGAGATCGAGCTGGCGAGCAAGCCGGGCGAAGGGACCTGTTTCAAAATCAGGTTGCCGCGTTCCGAGCGGCGGGTACGGATGCTCAAAACGGGGGCGTGATATGTCAGACAGGCGACCGGTCATTCTGGTGGTGGACGACGACAAGAATACGCGCGACGGGTTGCAGCGCGCGCTGCAGCGCCATTACGACGTGGTGACTGCGGAAAGCGCGGACGCCGCGCTGGCGCTGCTGGCCGGGGGCACGGAGGTCGATGTGCTGCTCTCGGACTTGCGGATGCCGGGGGCAGACGGGTTGTCGCTGTTGCGGCGCGTCAATGCGCAGCACCCCCGCACGGTCTGCATCCTGCTGACCGCCTATGGTTCGGTGGAGACGGCGGTGGAGGCGATGAAGCAGGGCGCGTATGATTTCCTGACCAAGCCGATCAACCTCGACCATCTCGACATGCTGGTGGCACGGGCGCTCAAGTCACGAGACCTGGAAAAGAAGGTCGAGACGCTGGAAAGCCAGCTCAACGAGAAGTTCGGCATGGAGAGCATCATCGGCGATTCGCCGGCGATGCAGCAGGTCTTCGAAATCATCCGGCAGGCGGCGCCTACGCAGGCCTCCGTGCTGATCCAGGGGGCAAGCGGCACGGGAAAGGAGCTGGTGGCTCAGGCGATCCACCGTTTGAGCACGCGCGCGAAGGGGCCGTTTGTGGCGGTCCATTGCGCGGCGCTCTCGCCGACGCTGCTGGAGAGCGAGTTGTTCGGGCACGAGAAGGGCGCGTTCACGGGCGCGGCGGTACAGCGTAAGGGCCGTTTCGAGATGGCGGACGGAGGCACGCTGTTCCTCGACGAGGTCTCGGAGATCGACCCCTCGATCCAGGTCAAGCTGCTGCGCGTGCTGGAGGAACGCACCTTCGAGCGGGTGGGCGGCGAGGAGACGATCGAGACCGATATCCGCCTGATCGCCGCGACGAACCGCGATCTGCGGGCGTATGTGAAAGAGGGGAATTTCCGCGAGGATCTTTTCTTCCGCCTCAACGTGGTGGATATCCTGCTGCCGTCCTTGAGTGAGCGGGCGGGCGACATCCCGCTGCTGACAGACCGGTTCCTGAAGGAGTATTGCGAGCGGAACGGCAAGCGGATTAAGGGGTTCACGCCCGATGCGATGAACCTGCTGACGGCCTACGCGTGGCCCGGCAACGTGCGCGAACTGCGCAACGCGGTTGAGAAGATGGTGGTGCTGTCGCGGTCGGAGCGGCTGACGGCGCGCGATGTGCCGGCCAACATCCGTGACGCGGTGCGGGGGCATGTCGGGGTTCTCGGCCGCGCGCCGGCGCTGATGAACGGTTCGCTCGCGGACATGGAGCGGCGCAAGATCATGGCGGTTCTCGAGAAGAACGGGGGCAACCGCACGCGTGCGGCGGATGAGCTGGGGATCAGCCGCCGGACGCTGCACCGGAAGTTGCGCGAATACAGGGAACTGCAGGCGGAAGGCGTGCCGGCGGACGAGGGGTTGCGGACATGATGAAGCGGATGTGTGCGCTTTATGCGGGGGTCGCGCTCATGCCTATGGCAACCGCGGCATGGGCGCGGGAACTGGTGAAGGGATCCCAGTGTCCCGAATGCAAGGGGGAAACGGTGGTTGTGTGTCCGGTTTGCTGTGGAGAAAGGGCTGTGGCGCGATGAGTGAGATAACCGCTTTTACATTGCCGAATTTTGAAGTGCTGGAACTGCTCGGGCGCGGCGGCATGGCTTCGGTTTGGAAGGCGCGCCAGATTTCGCTCGACCGGTATGTGGCCATTAAAATCCTTTCACCTTCTTTTGCGTCGGATCCGGAGGACATCCAGCGCTTCCGGTTGGAGGCGCATGCGGCGGCGAGCCTGAAACATCTTGGAATCGTTCAGGTCTATGACGCGAACTTTTCGGACGGCATGTATTATTTTGTGATGGAGCTGGTGGACGGATACACCATCGGGGACCTGGTGCGCCGCAAGGGGCGCGTCTCTGTGGAGGACGCGCTGATTGTTGGGGAAAGCGTGGCGCTGGCGCTGGATTATGCCTGGTCAATCCATCAGATCATCCACTGCGACATCAAGCCCGACAATATCATGGCGGATGCCGATGGCACGGTGAAAGTCACCGACCTGGGGCTCTGCCGCTCGCTCAAAATGGTCAAAAGCGGGACGACGGGAAATGTGGACGAGATTCTCGGCACGCCGGCTTACATGTCGCCCGAGCAGGCCTACGGGAACAGGAAGCTCGACTGCCGTTCGGATATCTATGCGTTGGGGGCAACCCTGTACCACATGGTGACGGGGAGGATGCTCTTTCAAGGGAAGACGGATGACGAGATAATCCGTTGNNNGGACATCAGAACCCTTGTGCCCGATGCGGGTGCCGGGTTCGCGCTGTTGATCGAGAAAATGTTGGTGAAAGATCCGGCCCGCCGGTACCACGATTGGAAACGGGTGCTGGAGGACCTGAACCGCGTGCTTAATGGGCACGCGCCGCGGCCGGCGCTGATCCCCCCGAAAGGGAGTTCGATGGGGCGGAACTAGAACCGGGACATTGGAGGCGGGCGTGCGGAGGGCGGATAAGGTACGGCAGGATCATGTGCGGGGAGGCGCGGTCTGGATGCTGCGGAACCGAATGACATGAAGCGTTACGTCATACGGCGGGTGCTGGAGATGGTGCCGACCACCCTCGGGGTGCTGGTGCTCACGTTTCTGCTGTTCCATGTCGTGGGCGGCTCTCCGGCCGAGGTGGTGTTGGGCAAGAACGCGACGGCGGAAGCACTGGCCGCGTTCGATGCGTGCTACGGGTATGACAAGCCGCTGCTGTGCGGGAACTGGTCGGATATCCGGGCGCTGGGCAACACGCCGGTCGACCGGTTGGAAAAGCGCGGAGCGGGCGGGCTTCGACGTGTGCCGATCGCCTATGCGCTTCCGGCGGGCACTTACAGGATCAACGCGGGGAACGTGGTGCTGGGGTTGCGCGAGACCGCGACGGGTGTGGCCGACGAGGCGATGGTGGACGGCCCCGCGCCGCTGACGTTCGCGATCCGCGAGGGGTGGAAGGCGGTGACGCTGGATGTGGGCGGCGCCTTGCCGGAGGTTCTCCGCCTGCGGAAGAAAACCGGAGGATTTTTCGATTCCCAGTTCGTTCACTATGTGCGGTCCTTGGCCACGGGTGATTTCGGGGTCTCCACCGAGCACAGCCTGCCGGTGGCGAGCGTGCTGAAGGGTGGCGTGGGGCCTTCCCTTTCGCTCACGGTGCCGATTCTGGTGGGCGGCACGGTTGTCGGCGTCATGCTGGGGTTGCTCTGCGCCGCCTGGCGCGGCGGCGTGGCGGACAAGCTTGTGCTGGTTGTCTCTACGGTTCTGATGAGTGTAAACTACGTGGTGTGGGTGCTGGCGGGGCAGTTCCTGCTGGCGTTCAAGCTGCGGCTCTTTCCGATCTGGGGCTTTGAGTCGGCGGCGTATCTGGTGTTGCCGGTGCTGATCGGGATTGTCAGCGGGCTGGGACGCGATGTCCGGTTTTTCCGCGCCGCGATTCTCGACGAGGTGTACAAGCCCTATGTGCGCACAGCCCAGGCCAAGGGTCTGGGCGGCAGCCGCATCATGGTGCGCCACGTTTTGCGCAACAGCCTGATCCCGATCGTCACCTACGTCAGCCTCTCGATCCCTTTCCTGTTCACGGGCAGCCTGATGCTCGAGAGCTTCTTCGGCATTCCCGGCCTGGGGAACGTGAGCCTGAACGCGATCCACTCCTCGGACATGGCGGTCGTGCGCGCTGTCGTGATCCTCGGCGCGCTGCTGTATCAGGGCGTGAATCTGGTTACCGACCTGTGCTATGCGTGGCTCGACCCGCGCGTGAGGCTGGGGTGACAGCGGGGATAGAGGCAAGAACCCTAGTAGAAAACGCTCAACGCTCAATTGGAACCATGAAACACCTGAAACTTCATGAAAAGGTATGGCTCTGCTTTTCAACCGCGAATTGCGCGAATCACGCGAATGATGCGAAAGGGCACGGCGCTGTTTTTCGTGTATTAGGGGGTGACAAAATTTGGAGTGCGGTGACAAGAGCCGCGCTATGCGCGGGTCGCGGCACCACTTTTGCGCACTACCTTGCCACCGCTTCTCTGCTCAAAAAGCGGCGTCGCGCGGAATACCGCTTGCCGCCGCACTCCAGGTTCGTTTGCCAGGCTTGCGAGAACACTCAACACCGAAGTGAGTTTTAACCACGAAACACGAAAAGGCAAACTTCATGGAAATCAGGGACTCGCCTTGGCGTTCATGGCGTCTTGGCGGTTCCAAAAACCCGAGCAGCGCCATTTTCGCGGCATCATCCCCGTCTCTCAACTTGGTATTGCATGTTTTGAAACATTTTGATACTTTCGTTCCATCAACCGCATAAATGGAACCTGCTAATGTCTGAAATGTGGGAAATAAGCGGCGCACTGGCTGAAAAGAACAGATTCAAGACGTTTGATAAAAAACACCCGCGTGAACTGACGGCTTGTTTCTCGAACCTCGGCCACATTGTTACACTGCTGAACCATTATGGTAACGTCGGGGCGTTTCAAGTCGCCTTTTTCCGCTCCGAAGGTGGGAATGTTTACCGGGTCGGTCAGACTGGCGTGAAACACGCCGCTGAGACGCGGTTGTATGTGTACGTCTCCGTAATTAATCATACGGTTTATGTTCTGACGATCGGTGACAAGGCGCAACAGGCGGACGATATCCGTCGTTGCAAGGAAGCCGTAATAAAGTTTGAGAAGAGGAGAAACCTATGAGCAAGAAAAGCACGACACCGGCCATGTTGGCGGCTAGTCTGACGGGCAATCCCGAGGCGGCGAAACGTGTTGCGGCGCATCAGGCCGAGACCCGTTTTGTGCGGGCCCTTATCGACATGCGTGTCGCGAAGAAATTGTCACAGCGGGAACTCGCTAAGAGGATGGGCGTCAGCCCGAGCAAGGTTTGCCGTCTGGAGGCCAGTCGTGACGAGGATCTCAACCTTGGCGATGTTTTCCTGTACTTGAAAGCGCTTGGCATGACGATGTCCGTCATGTTTAATGATCCGGCATTGCCCGCCGCAGACCGCATTAAACATTATGTTTTTGCCGTGCATAGCCAGCTTGAGCAGTTACAAAAACTCGCCTGTCAGATCGGTGGAGAAGACGCCATCTCGGAGAAGATCAAACAGTTTTATGGCGAGGTTTTGTTTAACTTCGTTCTCCGGCTTGGCGATAGCTACTCGAAATTACCCGGCGCGACACCCATCCGGCTTGGCGACGCTGATGTGCCGTCTAAAACTTCGCCACACCGCAAAAGTGCTAGCAACCATCTCTGCCAGAAACAATGAACGCTGAACGTCCAACGCCGAAGTGAATTTTAACCACGAAAAACACGGAATACACAAAAAGGCGCGGCGTTGCTTTCGTGGTTTAGAAAAAATGCCGGAACTGTTCCGGCGTAATGATCGGGCACGTTTTGAAGCCGCAAACAGCCAGCAAGCCGGCATCGCCGGTCACGAGATAGTCCGCGCGAGCTTGGGCGGCGAGTACAAGAAACATGTCATCGTCCGGATCACGGCAGGTCGGTACAGACACGGCTCCTCGTGCGGCGGAAACCTCCGCATAGGGCAAAAATGCGGAAAGAACGGCGGTTTGTTCTTCTGGCGTGAGTTTGAACTTCGGATATTTCAAGACCCGGATCAGTTCACTTGCGGTGTCTTTTGAAATGATCGGTATGATGCGCCCGAACCGCCAGAGAGGCACCAGCCAGCTCACCCTGCCGGATTTGAACAAAAGGGCAGAGAGGACGACATTCGTGTCGATAACAACACGGGGGGCTTTTATTTCTTTTTGCGCGACCACGCCACAGCCTTTTCGATGTCTGTCTCGGTTATGTTGAGCTGTTCCATTTTTTCATGCACGGCGCGGAGAGGCTGCGGATTGACGGGCTCCAAGATGATGCGCCCGTACTCAGCCTGAATGGAAAAATACTGGGCGCCCGGGGGCTCCAAGATGATGCGCCCGTACTCAGCCTGAATGGAAAAATACTGGGCGCCCGGGAACTGCGCCACGATGTCCTTCGGCAGGGTCAACTGATTTTTACTGGTGAGTTTAGCGAGTGCCATAGCTATTCCTTTTTTCCTTATATTCTTACAAAAGGGACGTAAGGGCGTCAAGACGGAATGGCCGCTGAACGCCGATGTGTGTTTTTAACCACGAAACAAACGGAACACGCGAAAAGGCACGGCGCTGTTTTTCGTTCCCGCCAGCCAGCGGCCGCGTCTCGATCCCGCGCCGGCCGGGGATCACGCCCCGCCCGCGCCCATCCTGACGAGGGCAGCGCCGCTTGCGCCTGCGCTTCGCGCGCGCCAGATGCGTCCACAAATCGCCGCCCGCCTTCGCGTCCGTGTACATGTGCTCGTAGATCGTCTCCTTGCACATGTGCGCGCGCCTCTCCAGCCTGGCACGCCCGCAGATCGCCTCGGGAGACCACCCCAGCCGGAGCTTCTCCTCCGCGTCACGCCGGACCTCTTCGGTGAACCGCCACGCTCCGGGACGCTTCGCCTGCCCCACGGCCTTCCGGTGCGCCTGGCGTGGACGGTAGCCGCGCTGCCCGGTGTTACGCCCCATCTCGCGGCCCACCGTGCTTTTGTGACGGCCCAGTTGCCGCGCTACCTCGTTGTTGCCTTTTCCGGCTTGCTTCAGAGCGTAAACCTGGTTACGCTCTCTCTCAGTCATGCGTTCGTAAGACACTTTTGTCTCCTTCCTGTTTTTCCACATGAAGGAAGTGTGCTTCAATGCGTGGCCGCTTTCAAAACTTTAGGCGTTGCGCTGGCCGGTCGTGCGCGCGCTCGGCAAAGACAACGTCTTCTGCGCAACATGCGCCCGCAAACGGGAGAGAGCGGGCGAATGCGGTTTCTTGAATATCGCGAATTCCCCGCGCAGCGGCGTCTGCGCGTATGAATAGGATGGCGAAAGAAACGAACATCCTGCGGCGGTTGTGGCGGCGGTGGGACACGCGGGCGTGCCTGTTGGTCATCGCCGTTTATTGCTGCGCGGCCGTGTACGGCGAGGCGGTCTACCGGTATTACCGGTGGATCGACCAGACCCCGTCCTACAATCAGGTGCGCGAGACGGCGCGCTATGTGGCGCCGGCGTTCGTCCGGGCTTTTTCCGGCGTGCCCGTAGCGGCGGGCCAGCCGCTCTATCCGCTGGGCAGCGACAATCTCGGGCGCGACGTGCTGCAGCGGCTGGTGCAGGGCACGCGCATCGCGTTCCATGTGGGCATCATCACCTCGCTGATCGCGATCCCGCTTGGGGTGATCCTCGGCTGTCTGGGCGGTTATTTCGGCGGCCGCGTGGACAGCGTCGTGGTGTGGCTCTGCGCCACGGTGGCCTCGATGCCGGGTCTGCTCTTCATCCTCGCCATCGCGATGGTGGTGGGGCAGGGCTTGCTGGGCGTCTATCTCGGCATCGGGCTGACCACGTGGGTGAGCGTCTGCCGTAACGTGCGCGGCGAGGTGATCAAACACCGCAACCGCGCCTATGTGCAGGCCGCTCAGGTCTTGGGCTATAGCCACGCGCGGATCATGTTCCGCCACATCCTGCCGAACGTGGCGCACATCATCCTGATCGCGTTCTCGATCCGCTTTCCCGCGTCGGTGGCCACCGAAGTCTTCATCAGCTTCCTCGGGATCGGTGTGCAGGGCGAGCCTTCGTGGGGCATCATGATCAACAACGCGCGGCTGCGCCTGTGGCAGGGCGTGTGGTGGGAGATGACTTTTGTGACGCTCGCGATCTTTGTTCTGGTGCTGGCCTTCAACCATCTGGCCGACGCGCTGCGCGACTTGCTCGATCCGGCCCTGCGCACGGAGCAGGTGTGAATCTGGCGCATCACCGGCAGCGGACGGATCAACGGGATGTCTACCGCGCTGTCGGCTGGGTGAGGAACTGTTTGAAAACGGCCGTGGTATCTTCCCCGATTTCGCGGCAGGTTTCCCGTGTGACGACCGCGCCGTTGGCGCTGGCGAAGGGTACTTCGTACGTGGTGCCGAGGCGGATGCCGGGGATGTTTTTGATGGCCCAGTATTTGAAGCTGAGCCCCTGGCTGTAATTTTTGCCGGTATTCCAGGCTTGCCCGAACGGCAGGTCGTCCGCTTGGCGGTAGCGCATGCCGCCGCGCTGGATCCGCTCCAGCAGTTTGCCGAAGCGGGCCTGCGCCTGCGCGTTCGCGGCATCCTCGGTGTAGACTTGATAAAGGCACTCGTTGTGCGGGCCGCGGATCCACGGACAGTGAATGTCCAGGACGATCGCCAGTTTTCCCTCCGCCCATTGGCCGAGCTGATCCTTGATGGCCTGTGTCTCGGGGTAGAGGCACGTTTCGTTGTAGTCGCGGTTGTGGTCGTGGGGCCTCCGGTTCTTGCCCTGGTCTCCGTCTTCCACGCCGTCTTTGTCGACAAACGGGACAACCAAGAATTGCACGTTCTCGCGCATCCATGCGCCAAGTCCGTTCGGTGCCAGAACCGCGTCGAGAATGCCTTCCAAGACGTAGTTTGCCATCATCTCTTGGGCATGGTGGCGCGCGGACAGCCAGATTTTGTATGCGGGCTCTTTGTTCAGGCATCCGACGCGAGCCATTTCGACCGCGCGTCCGCGCCTGGAGAGGCAGAGCACATTCGTTCGGATGAAGGCGTTTTCCCCCTGATGCCGCTTCAGAAAGGCGTCCCAGTCGCGCTGGGTATAATTCATGCCCATCGCGAACCAGACTTCGTTGCTGTTCGGCCCGGATGGAAAGGCGTGCGTGAAACTGCTCGTCGTCCAGGTTCCCGGTGCGGCGTAATCCCAGTTTTTCCCGCGGTCGTACGAAATCACGGGGCCGCGCGTACAGATGGGGGCGCCGTTCGTGAACGTGAAGTTAAGCGTGCGGCCTTCCGCACCCGTGACGCGAAAGGCCCAGTAGAACCACCAGCTTGTGGTGTCGCGTATTTCGTTCGCGAGATAAACCGTGTCGTTATCGATGGCTCCGACGGCGATATTCCCGGCTGGCAGGTTTTTGTCGATCACTAAGTCCGCGCAGACCATCCGGGGTGTGAGAGCCAGTGTCCCCATGCAGAACGCCAGCACAACGCGTTTCTCATTCATTGCCCCATGATTGCATGGCAGGCGAGGTAGTGCAAGGCGAAAAAGGGCTGCGGAAAGAGACGGGTTAACTGCCGCAAAGCGCGCGTGAGAACACGCGCCGCAGGAGCGCGTCCTCGACGGCGATACCGGTGCGGACTTCGCCGAGGCGGATGGGCAGGGCGAAGCGCACTTTGCCGTCCGCCTTTTTCTTGTCCAGGGTCATGGCTGCCAGCACTTCGGAGGGATCGATGCCGGGCGGCGGGTCGACGGGGAGCCCGAGGCCGGAGAAGAGGCCGGCGAGTTGCGCGGCGAGGCCGGGCTGCGCGAGGCCGAGCTCCTCGGCCAGTCGGGCTTCGAGCACGGTGCCGATGGCGACGGCCTCGCCGTGCTGCACGGCGAAACGCGTGGCTTTCTCAATGCCGTGGCCGACCGTGTGGCCGAGGTTGAGCGCGGCGCGGAACCCTTTTTCAAAGGGATCCTGCTGGATGACGCGGAGCTTGACGGCCATGGCGCGGGCGACGAACGGCGCGAGCCAGACGGTGCCCGAGAGGCTGGCGCAGGGTGCGGCGGCTTCTCCGTCTTTACAGAAGGCGAAACGCGGCAGGGTGTCGGCCAGGCCGGGGTCGCCGATGACTGCGTGCTTCACGGCCTCGGCCAGCCCGCAGCGCAATTCGCGGGTCGGCAGCGAGGCGAGGGTCGCGGTGTCGGTCAGCACTAGGGACGGCGGGTGGAACGCGCCGATCAGGTTTTTGCCCTCGGGCAAGTCCGCGCCGGTCTTGCCGCCGAGACTGGAGTCGACCATGGCGAGCAGGGTGGTGGGCAGGCCGATCCAGCGCACGCCGCGCAGCCAGGTGGCGGCGGCGAACCCGGTGAGGTCGCCGACAACCCCGCCGCCGAGCGCGATCACGGCGTGGCCGCGCTCGATGCCCGCTTTCAGGAAGGCCGACCAGAGCGCGGTGACGGTGTTGATCGTTTTGGCCGCTTCCCCGGCGGGGATTTCCGTCAGCGAGACGGTGACGCCTAGCGCGCGGAGCGAGGAGGCGGCGCGTTCGCCGTAGAGCGGCAGGGTGTGGGAGTCGCCGACGATCACGGTGCGGTCGCCGCAGCCGAGTTCTCGGAAGCGCGTGCCGAGGGTATCGAGCAGGCCGTCGCCGACGCAGGCGGTGTAGGCGGAGCCCATGCCCGAGACGCGGTAGAGGCCGAGGGCGGCCTGTGCGGCGTCGGCGGTCTCTTCCGGCGGGCGGTCGGAAACCTTTACGCGGCGGGGGAAGGAGGCGTAGTGGGCGGCGCGTTCGGTCAGGAGCCGGGAAATGGGCTTGCCCTGTCCGGCCTGCGGCGGCTGGACGCAACCGGAGGCCGGCGTGCTGAGAAGGGGCCGCACGCCGGGGGCACGCGCGACGCGGCCTTCAAGTGTGGCGGCGTCCGCGTCGAAGCAGAGGATTTCGCCCGCGCTTTCGGCTTGTGCGCGGTTTTCCGGGTTCAGCAACGCGCCCCCGCCGAGGCCGATGACGGACGGGGGACCCGCGATGGCCGAGGCGAGTGCGGCGCTCTCGCGGGCGCGGAAACCGGCTTCGCCCTCGCAGGCGAAGATGTCGCGGATCGTTTGTTTGGCAGAGGCTTCAATGACCGCGTCAAGGTCGATGAAAGGCAGGTCTAACCTCTGGGCGAGGATACGCCCGACGGTTGATTTGCCGCTGCCGGGAGGGCCGTAAAGGAAGGTGTGCATGAGGATCGGGGTTAACAGTTGGCGGTTAGGGGTTAGCCGTCACTCAGGGCCAGAAGACATGGGGTTCGCCGGTCATACGCAGGTCGTCCAGGGTGGCGCGGCGGAGCGTGGCAAAACGCGGCATCATCTCGGCGAGGCTGTCGCCGCCGAGTTTTTCGATGAGAGCGTCGGCGAGGACGATGGCGACAGCGGCTTCGAGGACAACGACGGCGCGCGGCACGGGGCAAACATCGGAACGCTCGTAGCAGGTGAGGCAGGCCCGGCCTGTCGCGAGGTCGACGGTGTCCTGCCCCTTGCGCGTGGTGGGGATCGGTTTCATGGCGGCGCGTAGCCAGACGGGCTGGCCGTTGGAGATGCCTCCCTCGATGCCGCCGCAGGCGTTGGAACGCCGCTTCAGGTTACCGTCGGGAGCGGGAAGGATCGCATCGTTGGCGCGCGTGCCCACATTGCCGGCGTTGTCGAAGGCGTCGCCCAGAGCCACGCCTTTGATGGCGGGGACGCTGAGCACGGCCTGTCCGAGGCGGGCGTCGAGACGGCGGTCGCTGTTCACGTGCGAGCCAAGGCCGGCGGGCAGCCCTTCCGCGACCACTTCGATGACGCCGCCAAGGGTCTCGCCTTCGCTGCGGGCTTTGGCGATGGCGGCGGTGATGCGTTCGGCGGCGGCAGGGTCAGGACACTGTGTTTCGGAATCGCGGGCGCGGCGGAGGCGCTCGCCGAACGGGATCCCGCCCAGTGCGGCGGCATGGCCGCCGATGTTGGCCACATACCCGCCGACGGTGATGCCGAACGTTTTGAGAAAGGCGCGGCAGACGGCACCGACGGCGACGCGGGAGGCGGTTTCGCGGGCCGAGGCGCGTTCGAGGGAAGGACGGATGTCGCCGTAGCCGTACTTCACGGCGGCGGCGAGGTCGGCGTGGCCGGGTCTCGGGGTGGTGTAGGCGGGAACGGCTTTGCCCTTCCAGGTGTCGTGGTCGCGGTTGGCAATGTGGAGGGCGATGGGCGCGCCTGTGGTGACGCCCTCCATGACGCCCGCCAGAATCTGGGCGCGGTCTTTCTCGATCGCCATGCGATCCCCGGAGCCGGTGCCGGTCTGGCGGCGCGCGAGGTCGGCGGCGATCAGCTCCGCTGTGAGAGGCAGGCCGGCGGGCATGCCTTCGAGGATGGCGGTAAGGGCGGGTCCGTGGGATTCGCCCGCGGTCAGGTAGCGTAAGGACATAGGCAGATCCGTTTTTAGGGTGAGACGGGTGAAGTGTAACGGGAAGCGCTGGGCGATGCAAGCGGGATGCGCGGTTACGGGGTGTCCGGGACGGCAAAACCGAGGGCGGTCCGGAAAGCCGGGGTCGGACGCATGGGGCGCAGGGAACGGATGTCGACATGGGCGTGGAGGGTGTAGCCTTCCGCGAGCAGTTTCCCGTCGCGCCGGATCTCGCAGCAGATTTTCAGGCGCACGCCTTTGAACTCGTTGCACCACGCGGTGATTTCCAAGAGGTCGTCGTAGGTTGCGGGCACGCGGTAGTTGACGTGCGCTTCCAGCACCGGCAAGGCGAACCCGCCTGTTTCCAGTTCGCGGTACGTGTAGCCGCAGGCGCGCATGAGCTCGTTACGGGCGCGTTCAAACAGCGTCAGGTAGTTCGCGTAATAGACGACCTGCATCTGGTCGGTGTCGGCATACGGCACGCGGTAGGTGATGGTGACCCGTTTGGGTTCGTTCATGGCGGTGTTTCCCTTTGTCGGGTTATGGCGGAACCGAGAAGCGGAAGGAGCGCTTCGCGGCACGCCGCGTGAAGCAGGCCGTTGGTCGCGAGAAAACAGAGGCGGTGATCGGGATACGCTTTGAGGGTCTCGCAGGCGCCCCCCGCGCGTTCGACGATCAGGCTGGCAGCAGCCACGTCCCAGACGTAAATGCCGGACTCGAAATAGCCGTCGAGCTTTCCCGCCGCCACCATGCACATGTCCACGGCGGCCGCGCCGAGGATGCGCGGCCGCTGCGCGATCTCCGCGACTTTGCGCATGAATGTGAAGGCGTGCTCCCCGAGATCCCATTTGTCCGCGCCGGTCGCCAGCATCGCGAGGTCGATCCGGTCTGTCCGCGAGACGCGGATCGGCTGGCCGTTGCACAGGGCGGGGCCGTCGAAAGTCGCCTCGAACATCTGGTTCATCTCAGGGATAAACACGGCTCCCGCGATCGCCTGCCCCCTGAAACGCGCGGCCACTGAGCAGCACCACCAGGGGAGGCCGTGAAAAAAGTTGATCGTGCCGTCGATGGGGTCGATGATCCAGACATAGTCGCTTTCCGGCAGGGGCTCGTCGCAGGTTTCCTCCCCAAGGATCGCATGACCCGGGAAGGAGGAGGCGATGACGGCGGTGGCGGTCTGCTGCGCCTCGACGTCGAGCTTGTGTTTCACGTCGGAGCGCAGGATGGAGTTCACGTCGCCGCGGCGGTGGAGGTTGGCAAGGACGTGTTCGCCCGCACGGCGTGCCGCAAGGGTGGCGGTGGCTTGGAGTTGGAGGGAAGAGAACATCAGTCGGCCAAGCGTGATCGGTTCCGGTTTAAAAACGACACGCTGATATATAGCAGGTTTAGTTGCAGGTTACAAGTTACAGGTTACACCTCTGCATGGCTCTCCTGTTTTTTCGCCATGCAAGAGGAGCCATGCCGTGCTCTTTTGTGAAGCTTCGCATGAAATACGATGATGATCCGAATCCGGCCTGTTCGGCGATTTCGGTAGCGCCTAAGTTTGTATTCGCCAGAAGATGGCGAGCGGTTTCTAGACGGGAGTCGGCGATTTCCTTCTGCACGGTTGTGTTGAGTACTTTCCGGAAAGTCCTGTTCACGATCGTGTGCGAGAGACCGAGATGCTTGAAAACATCATCGGCGGTGAGCCGGTCTGAGACATGCTTGTGGATGTAAACCAGGGCATCGGAAATCCACTGTGGATTCAGCGGATAGACCTCGGTTGAAGCCCGTTCGACGACCCTGATCGGATTGACCTGCCGGACAATTTGCTTCATGGCCAGATGTGGTTTGGCGATCATTTCCATCAGTGTGCGTGCCGCTTCCCGTCCTATTGCCACGCAGTCGGGATCAACAGAGGAAATCATCGGTCGACAGAATCCGCAGACGATCGCGTCGTTGTCCAGGCCGAGTATCGCCATTTCCCGGGGCACGTCGACACCACATTCCTTACAGACGTTGAGCAGTTGCCAGGCTCTAAAATCATTCGGACAGAACACGGCAATCGGCTTGGGCAGGGATTTGATCCACTTTATGAGCGGTTTCCGGTCTGGGGCGGGGGTTAGCTTTTCGGCGATTAGCACGGAAGAATCAAATTCGTACCGTGTGCTTTCGCTGGGCTCGTAAGCATTGCAGGTGTATCCGGCTGATACCAAGGCACGTCGGTAGGCCAGGCGACAGTATTCTGAAAAACGTCCGCCGGCAAAGCCGCAGAAGGCAAAATTCTTGAATTTTCGGTCAAGGAAGTGTTGTGCTGCTATGCGCCCAATCTTGGCGAACCACCGGCTTCCCGGTCTTCGAGAGCACTTTTGCGATTTCGTCGGTCATGACGCGGGCAATGAACCCGTCAAAGCCGGTAAGCGCCTGCCTGTTCTTCAGTGATTTTGGCGTGATGAACACCGGATCAAACCCGCCGATCTGGTTGGCGAATTCGGTGATGCCCTTGCAAAGTTCGCGCCCGAATTCCCGGGAGAGTTCGATAAGGACGCCAAACCTGATAATCGAAGACTTTTGCATGGATTGAAAGGATACCATAATATGTCTTTGAGTATTGCTGAGAGTTCACTATAGGAGCTGAAATGCCAGATTACAAGAAAGAAGAGTCCAACACGCGGATCGCCGCATGGATGAGCCTGTTTCCCCTTGTCTATATCCCGCCCTCATGCCAAACTAACACCGGTTTATCACCTGAAGGACTCGCGCACCCGCCTGCCGGTGGCCGGTGTTGCACTGGCTGCTGGCTGGGGGAGGGGATTGAACGCATAGCCCAAGGAAACGAACATGAGTATCTCAAGACGTGATTTTTTCGTAACGGCGTCCTTTGCCGGCGCGTCGTTCTTCATCAACGGCTGCTGTTCCGGCACGTGCGGGCCGCGCAGGATCGCGGCGAGCGCGAAGGTCAACGTGGCGATCATCGGTTGCGGACTTATCGCGCGCGCCACGAACGCGCCGGGCTTCCTGCAGGATCCGCGCTGCCGCGTGACGACCGTCTGTGACGTCGTGGAGATCGCGCCGGACTACTTCTACGGTGGCCGCAACTCGAGCTTCGGAGCCGAGGGTTTCGCCTGGCCGGACGGCAGCTACCGCCGGGACGTCTGCGGCTGGCGCGTTCTGCGCGATGCGGTCAACGCCCATTACGGCGACAAGGCCTGTAAGGTCGTGTTCGACTGGCGCGCGATCATCGATGACCCGACGATTGACGCCGTCTGCATCTGCACGCCGGACCACTGGCATGCGATCATGTCCATCGCCGCGATGAAGGCCGGCAAGCACGTCTTCTGCCAAAAGCCGATGACACTGTCGCTGGCCGAAGGCCAGGCGATGGTGCGCGTCGCGAAGGAGACGGGCGTCACGTTCCAGGTCGGCAACCAGGGCTCGACGAACCCCGCGTACCGCCTCACCCAGGAGATTGTCCTTAACGGATACGCCGGCAAGGTGAAGGGCGCGACGATCTGCATCCCGGCCTGCGACCACTGGGCGGGTCACGGCCGTTCTGCGGCGCGACTGCCGCGTCCGGCCTATTTCTCCGGGGCAGGCTGGAACATGTGGCAGGGCCCTGCCCGTCACTGGGAGGACAACGCCTACATCCCTTCGATTCATGATCCGACCTGCTGGCGCTTCAACAGCCGCTACGGCGGCGGCATGATCCCCGATTTCGGCGCGCACGAATTCGACCAGCTCAACCGCGGCCTCGGCACCCAGTTCACAGGGCCGGTGGCGGTCGAGAACATGGAGACCGATTACGCGACCGGAACGGATCGCGACGTTTTCTCGTGGCCGAGCGAATTCAAGTTCGACTTTGTTTTTGCGAATGGCGTCAGGTGCCACGTGCGCAAGATCGACGTGGAGAACGGATGGCCGCGCCAGACGATCTTCCACTGCGAGAAGGGCGATGTCGGCAGCTACGCCGGAAAGGGCAAGGTGCCGGAATGCCTCAAGAATTTCAAGGAGTCCGATCTCACCGACAAGGACATCAAGCTTCACCGTCCCCCGGCCGAGCGCGACGGCTCGAAGTTTCACGAGTCCGACTTTCTGGACGGTGTCCTGGCCGGCAGCCAGGACGTGGCCTCGACCTGCGAGATGGGACACCGCACGATTTCGATGGCACACATCGCCAACATCTGCGCGCGGATGCAGCTTTCGTCCCTCAAGTGGGATCCGAAGTCCGAGACATTCATCGGTGCCTATGCCGACGAGGCGAACCGCTTCCTCTCTGCCGAGTATCACAACGGATGGGAATTGGGTGCCTGAGAAACGGGCAAGGAAAGGAAGGAAGATGAACAAGTTGGTCAAAATTTCGACACTTGCTGTGGCTCTGGCCGTGTTCAGGAACATGTTCTTGACGCTGATTGAGAAGTGATGGTATTGGTTTTTCATCGAAAGGGAAAGGAAACACATGACAAAGAAAACGATTCTAACGGCTGTGGCGTCTGTGGTGATTCTGACGGCTTCAGCCTTTGACGCGCTAAACGACCGGCCAACGCCTCCGCGTCAGATCTTCCCCGAGATCTCCGCCGCGCAGCGAGACGCCCGACGGGCTTGGTGGACGCAAAGCCGTTTCGGCATGTTCATTCACTTCGGTCTCTATGCGTCGCCGGCGCGGCATGAGTGGGTTCAGTCGAAGGAACGGATCGCGCCCGACGTTTATGCGAAGCGATATCTGCCGCAATTCAATCCTGATCTCTTCGACGCGCGGGACTGGGCGCGGCGCGCGAAGCAGGCCGGAATGAAATACATGGTTCTGACGGCGAAGCATCATGAAGGGTTCTGCATGTGGGACACGAAGACGACCGATTACAAGATCACCAACACAGCGTTCAAGCGTGATCTCGTGCGCGAGTATGTCGAAGCGGCGCGTGCGGAAGGGCTTCGCGTCGGCTTCTACTTCTCGATCAAGGATTGGCACCATCCCGACTATCTTATCGATGCGACGCATCCGCTCCGGCCTTCGGATGACAAGTTCACGGACGAAATCTACGAGAAACTGAACGCGGGCCGGGACTGGAACCGCTACCGCGACTACATGTACGCGCAGGTGAAGGAACTCCTTTCCGGATACGGCAAAATCGACATCATCTGGTATGACTACACGGTGAAGGCGAAATACGGCAAGAACTGGAGGCATTGGGAGTCGGTAGAACTTATGAAGCTGACGCGCGCCCTCCAGCCCGACATCCTCGTCGACAGCCGCCTTGATCTCATGGACACCGAGGACGGATGGGACTTCGTCACGCCTGAACAGTGCCGCGTCACGCAGTGGCCGCAGGTGGATGGACGGAAGGCGCCGTGGGAGACGTGCCAGACGTTCTCCGGTTCGTGGGGCTACTACCGCGACGAGGAGACCTGGAAGAGCCCGCACCAACTGATCGAACTTCTGGTCAACGCGGTTTCATTCGGCGGCAATCTCATCCTCAACGTTGGCCCGACCGCCCGCGGAGCGTTTGATTATCGCGCATGTGAGTGTCTCGATGCAATCGGCGCGTGGATGCGTGTGAACAGCCGTGCGGTCTATGGTTGCACGGCGGCTCCGGATGCGTTCAAGAAGCCGGTCGATTCGCTGCTCACCTATAATCCCGAAACAAACCGGCTCTACATCCACCTCGTCAACTATCCGATGGGCTACCTGCCGTTCGACTTCGCGGACAAAGTCGAATACGCGCAGTTCCTGCATGACGGTTCGGAGCTAAAGATCCGCCGCAGCTCGACGCGCGCCCATTCACAGAGTGGCGATCTCGGCGTGTGCGACAATCTTATTCTGCCGATGAAAAAGCCGAATGTCGAGATTCCCGTCGTTGAGATCTTTCTGAAGAAATGATTGTCAGGCCTTTGACCTGAACATACGTATCGAGATGCGGAAATGATCTAACGCGGGCAAAGCCCGCAACCCCCACCCTCACCCCTCTCCCGGAGGGCGAGGGGTGAGGGTTGTTTTTTATTGTGCTTATCAAGCCGTAAGACACTTCTAAAGGTGTTTTCTCAGGCGGCCGAGTGACGGACTTCCTCGGACGCAAGCCCGGCGTCAATCCGAAACTCGAACACAAAGTGTGAATGTCTTGTCGGCGAATGCGGTAAGATCGGCATCTGTAGGGCGTGCGGGAAGCGTCTGCGGTTAGATGGCGAAACCAGGACGCGGCTTGTCGTCGTACACGTTGATGATCAGTACCGGATAATCGAAGGCTTTTGCACGGATTGGAAGTATACCTCAATAAAATAATCTTTGAGAGTTGCTGAAAGTTCACTATAAGTTGCAAGAAGTTCAATTGAGCTTGAAGGGTGTCTGATATATGATGAATGCCATTAAATGGGTTAAGGAGCTGAAATGTCATATTACAACAAAGAAGAGTCCAACAGGCGGATCGCCGCGGTGCAGGCGATTCTTGAGAAAAAGAACCTCGATGCGGCGCTTGTCTACTTCGACGAGCTCAACATCGCCAACGGCTGGTACCTGACCGGCTGGTGCGGGCAGTTCGAGAAGGGGGCCGTGTTCGTTCCCGCGAAGGGCGAGCCGTGGCTCCTCGGCGGCCCCGAGTCCGAGCCGTTCGCGATCCAGAGTTCGGCGATCAAGAAGATCCGCTGCTTCCCGGTGTTCATGGTGCCGGGAGAGGAGTATCCGAACGCGCAGATCATCGGGTTCGAGGATCTTTATAAAGAAATGTCCGCCGCGGGCATGCCTTTGAAACGCATCGGGCTCGTCGGCACGAACACGATTCCGCATCAGGTCTACCTCGACTTCCAGAAGGGGTTCGCGGGCGTCGAACTTGTGGACATCACCGCCGACTACGAGGCGCTGCGCGCCTTCAAGAGCGAGTGGGAGCGCGAGAACATGCTCAAGGCCGTCGGTCTTTGCGACCTCGCGTATGACGCGATGAAGGCGAAAATCAAGCCGGGCGTGTTCGAATACGAAGTCGCCGCCGCGGGCGAGGCGGTCTGCCGCGCGAACGGCGCGACGAACTTCGCGTACTCCACCATCGTCGGCTCGGGCGTGCGCGCGAATGCGGTTGTGCCGACGGCGACGAACAAGGAGATGAAGGGCGGCGAACTTGTGATGATCGGTATCGCGCCGCGTTTCAACGGCTACGCGGGAACCTTCGGCGACACGCTCCCCGTGAACGGCGTCTTCACTCAGGACCAGAAGGAGTGCATGAACCACCTCCGTGAGGTGATGTGGCTCACGAAGGGCATGCTCAAGCCCGGCGTCTCCGGCAAGGAGATCGACGTGCCCGGCCGCGAGTACTTCAAGAAGCACGGCCTCTTCAAATACCTCGTCTGCCCGTTCGCCCACACGATCGGCCTGATGGAGGCGGAGGCGCCCTTTTACGGGCCGAACTCTGAAGACGTGCTTGCCCCCGGCATGACCGTCATGGTCGACGTCAGCTTCTTCGGGCATCCAAAGTTCAACGGCGCGCGCATCGAGACCGGCTACATTATCACGGAGAACGGCTGCAAGCCGATGTCTCCGAAGATGGACGCGTACTTCTCGAAGTCGCTGTGAGCGGCTTTAAAAAAGTGAAGAGTGACAAATGATTAACATGATTTGGAGGGCGAGTGTCCCCACGAGCCGCCTTCCCGTAAAAATCTTTGCGACCCTGCCGTTCAAGAATCTTGTTGGAGAGTATTACTACGTTAAACCGGAGTGATCAGATGAATGACAGATTGTATTGGGCGCTTGGAGCGATTGTGGCATTTTCCGCGTACGCTGAGGACATGCCGAAGACGCCTTTCGACGGGACGACACCCGTCACGGTCGAGACGAAGGCGTTCAAGCTCGTCATCAATCCGGATGCCACCGCCAAGTCACTGATCGTGAAGGCGACGGGCGAGGAGATGCTCGAACCGCGCGAAGGGATTCCGGTCTTCGCATCGACGCAGATCCGTCCCTTCAACAACGAGATCCGCCTCGTGCAGCAGGCGAAGCGCACGACGTACCCGGCGAACCGGGTCAGGCGCGAGGGCGATCTCATTTTCATCGGCTTCGAGACGGCGCCCTATCAGGTCGCCGTGCGCGTGACCGAGACGGAGGCCGGGTATGCGACGTTCAAGCCCGAGCGGCTCATATCCAACACGACAGATGAGCACCAGTACTATCACTGGAACCTGGATGTGCCGCCGATCGATACGTTCCGGCTCTTGCAGTTGCCGGTGAAGGATCGCGCGAACTTCGGCGATTGGCTGAACGTGATGTGGGACGACCATGCCTTCGTCGGCGTCATCGGCGGCACGCCGTACATGGATGTGGATAACGAGAGGCGCTGGGGCTTCCACAAGCTGACCGTTGAATCGCTCAAAGACTACGGTATCACGAACGGCGTCGCCGTCCTCGCCGTCGAATCGCAGAGGGAGCGCTTCCTAGACCAGATCGATGCCGTGGAGCGCGATCTCGGTCTGCCGCGCGGTGTGCAAAGCCGCCGCGACAGCCGCCTCAACGCCTCGCTCTATTGGGCCTCCGGCGATTTCAAGCCCGAGAACATCGACACGCTCCTCGCCTATCTGAAGAAGGGCGGCTTCCGCATGTTGCTCGTCTACTTTCCTGGCATCGTCAAGGCCAAATCGTACAATACGCTGCCCGATTATTCCTTCGATAATGGCTGGGATGCGGAAAAGCTCACGGCGGCTTTGAAACGCTTCCACGACGAGGGCATTTCGGTCGGCCTGCACACCTTGCAGACGTTCATCGGCTTCAAGAGTTCCTATGTGACGCCCGAGGCCGACCACCGGCTGGCGCTCGTCAAGCACTTCACGCTTGCGAAACCGCTGCCGCTCTCGGAAGAGCCGTGCGAGGTCTTCGTCGAGGAGAACCCCGTCGCCGCGCCGATGCATCCGAAAATCCGCATTTTGAAGTTCGGCACGGAACTCATGACGTACACGGGCTACACCACGACGCGCCCCTACGCATTCACCGGCGTGAAGCGCCGCCACCTCGGCACCTACGCGAAGGCACATCCGCTCGGGGAAATCGGCGGTGTGCTGGGCGTGAGCGAATGCGCGGCGATCAGCACCTACGTGGACCAGGATTCTTCCTTGCAAGACGAAGTGGCCGAGAAAATCGCCGGCATCTACGCCTGCGGTTTCGATTTCCTCTATTTCGACGGTTCGGAGAACGCGAACCCGCCCTGCACGGTCAACATCTCGCTGTCGCAGTATCGCTGCGTGAACGCCTGCACGGCGCGCGCGGGCAGGGCGCCGCTCTTCACGGAGGGTTGCGCCAAGAGCCATTTCGGCTGGCATTTCCAGAGCGGCGCGAATGCCTTCGACAAGTTTGGCCCGGAAATCTTCAAGCAGAAGATCATCGAGTACCCTCATGCCGCGGCGCAGCGACTGGCGAAGGACTTCACGCGCGTCGACTTCGGATGGTGGGGGTGCTGGCCCGCGCAGCTCGACGGGCCGCCTTCCGCGAAAGAGGGTCTTTTCCGACCCGGAAACCGCACTGTGGGGACGCAACCGGACATGTGGGAATACGGGACGAGCAAGGCCGCGGCTTTCGATTGTCCGGCCACGATGCAGTTGTCGCTCGACAGAATGAAGAAAAACCGGCGGATGGATGATCTTCTCGAGACGATACGCCGGTGGGAGGACGTGCGCGCGCGCAGGTGGCTGACGCCCGAGCAGAAGGAGCTTCTCAAGAATCCCGCGAAGGAGTTCCATCTCCTTCTGGACGGCAAGGGCGGCTACGAACTCGTCGAGTGGCGCCAGTTGGATGTTGCCGGCGGCAGGTGGACGCCCGTGCGCGCGTTCGTCCACGAGAAGGACGGCCGCCGTGTCGTCACCTACTGGCATGTCGCCGACAAGGCTCGGCTCGTCCTGCCCGACGAGTTGCCGGTGCTTGAGGCCGAGAACATGAAGACGTGGGAATCGGACTTGTCCGAAACGGAAATCACCCGTGCGTTCGCCGCGGCAAAGATCGAAATTTTCTGAATGCATAGAATGCATGACTGAAAGGAGCACACAGATGAATACGCTGAAATCGAAGATGGTTGTGAAGGCTGCGCTTGCCGTCTCCCTGTCGGTAGGTGCGGTTTTGTACGCCTCAGCCACGGCGTACACGAATGCACTCGACGCGACACAATATCTGACGCCGCGAACAGCGGCGAACTGGAACGATCCGATGTTCTGGGGCGGGGGTGGCGTACCGAATGATCCGGATGATATCGTGATTTTCACCGCGAGCAGTTTGCACGGGGAGAGAATCTTCCTGACGAATGCCGTGGGAATATCGGTCAAGCGCATTGACTGCGACATCAACTTACCGAATCTCTGTTACGTCTCAGATGAACCGGTTTCGTTCTACGGCTCGGCCGTTTCCAGCAAAGGCATATGGTATTATGCGCCCGTGTCCATTCCGGCAAACGCCAACCCGTATTTTTGGAGGATCTGTTTCTGCGGCGACTTTAGTCTCCCTGTCGGCAACAAGTGCCTTTTTCACGGGGCATCTGCAGTTGCGTTTCATTATGACCGGTACGTGACGGAGGCGGGCGAAACGCGCGAGATTCCGGCTTGGGAGGGCACGGTGAGCGTTTATGACCTTCCCTTGAACTTTTATGCGCCGGAAAGTTCGACCAACGCGGTTGCCCTCGATTTCGAACAACAGGCGGATTCACCCTACCTCCGCCGCGTTTCGGGCACGTCGGCCGATCCGCTGTGCGTCGGTACGCTGGTGACGGGTGCGGGTATTCCTGACGGCACGTACCTGAAACGCGTCTTTCCCCTCAAGGAATGGATTGAACTCTCGAATCCCGTCACCAGTACGGTGGCGCAAAACAGCCTGACCTTCGCTCCGTTCAACCCGAAGGTTCATCTTCGTGTCGCCAAGTATGTGCCGAACGGCTCCGCCGTCAACAATGCGGTCAATGTCTCCAAGTATGGCGCAACCGACTCGATGGAACTTGAGATCGACTACACAAAGCTTTTGGCAACGTCAGCCAGTGGCGCACCGCGTTCGCTTATTTTCGGCACCGCGCCGCTTGATGACAACGTCGTACTCGCGCAGCCGCTTAAGCCGGGTCGCGTCATCATCCACGAGGTCTCGTAAGACGCCGACTCGAACGTGAGTCTGGAGACGTGCGATCTGCTGTTCTCAACGACGCCCCAGACAACGGGACCGGGTTTCCCGCTATCGATCGTCCGTCAGCCGCTGGCAACGGCCGAGGCACGGCTCTCGGTGACAGGCACGATGACCGCCGCGATCGGCGAGTTGCAGGACTTCAAAGGCACGATCATCAAGGCCGGCACGGGCACGCTCCGCGTCGGCTTCACGACGAACCAGGTCGCCAACGCGGGACGTCTCGTCGTCGAAGAGGGTACGTTCGCGATCGCCAATCCGGGCGAGGGGTGCAAGACGGCGGACGAGATCGTGACGATCGGCGCGCTAGAAGTCGCCGCAGGCGCCACGCTTCGCCTGCCGGCGCGCGGCCTGTGCGTGACGGGCAACGTCAGCATCGCGGCCGGTTCCGTCATCGACGGCCCCGGCACGCTGTATGTCTTGCGGCCGGTTCCGCTCGTTGCGAAGGACGCCTTTCAGAATGGTGCGAATATCGTTATCGTCTGCGGAGGCGAGATGAGCATCATTGATGAACCCCTGCCGGACGCGGTGCCGGGTAATCCGGCGTTCTGGGTTGACGTTTCGCAGACGAACACGGTTGAGCAGACGCCTTGGCGCGGCGCGATCGGCGTCACGCGCATCAACGACTGCCGTAAGCAGTCGGCGGACGACGCCTACCTCTTCTCGACGAACGTCTCGGACGGCACCTACCTGCCGACGCTGAAGAAGGATCCGCGCACGGGCTGGAGCGTCTTCTTCCATGGCCAATTCGAAGCCTATACAAATGCCGCACCCTTTCCGCCAATCCGGCCGGATCTGAGCGACACGCACGCCTGGAGCCAGCCGGTGAAGGGCATCCGCGCGGTCTTTCAGGTCTATTCGATGATGGGTCGCGGCGGGGCCACCGCAGCGAATGTCACTTATGGCGGCAACTTCCTGGGTACGACGGGCGAGACAACCGTGAGGCGGCCGGATGGAGGGGTTGCCGGCACGACATCCATCTGGAACCGTTATCGCTATACATGGGAGCGCAATTTCTCCGACGGTCTGTTTACTTGGGCCTACCCCGGGATCGGTGATCCTGTCCGCACCGGCACGATCCATGTGAACGGGGTCGTGCCGTCCGACACCGACAAAACGTATCCGTATGCGTCATATTACGCGAGCGCGGGCATCACGAACTACCAGCCGTTCGTCGTGAGCGTGATCCTGAACCCTGCCGCGCCAGCATACCCCGAGGCTAATTCCTACGATTACAACTACACGTACGCCAACCAGCAGGCAGGCGGCAACAAGTTTCTCTCCGAGCTGATCGTCTACACGAACGCCGTCTCGGAGCTGGATCGGCTGCAGATCACGGCGTACCTGATGAAGAAGTGGAAGCACTGCGACATCGCCTACCTGCCGATCCAGTCTGATGGCACGACCCTGCCGTCTCTCGACCTCGCGCAAATCGACGCGGTCAACGTGGCGGCGGGTTCGGCACGCATCGTCGACACGCTGACGGGAGCGGGCACGCTCAAGAAGCTGGGGGAGGGCACGCTCAAGGTCGCGTCGGTCCGGAACGTCGGCGCGTCGCTGGATGTCTCGGGCGGCACGCTCGAGATCGCGTCGGTCCGGGCAACGGCCGCGGACCTGCCGGCGGACCGGCACTCGCACTTCGATGCGTCGGACCTGAGCACGTTCACCTACACGGTCGACGGCGGCGTCACGAACATCACCAAATGGGCCGACGTGCGCGGCGCGTCGACCCAGGCGGCGAATCTCAGTGCGGACTCCACCAACTGGCCGACGCTCCATGCGAGCGCCAAACTGGGCGGCAAGACTTACGTCGACTTCGGCGAGGCGCGTTACTGGCCGAGGGACGCCGTCGACTGGACGGCCGTGCCCTGTCTCGGCTTCACCCACGCGAACAACAACCAGCACACGGTCATTGCCGTCTGGGGCTCGGAACACGGGGGCGGCAATCTGGCCGGCGGCCCCAGCACGGCCCATTACATCGACTCGGCGTGGACGCTGACGCGCGGAGGTGCGCTCAAGCAGCCGCTCGGTGCCGACAAGGATGAATATATCGTCCGGGCGCGCGGCGCGCAACTCTATAACCTGCGTTTCCCGAGCGCCGTGCGGTTCCGGAAGAACGGTGTCAGTTGCGATCCGAACGCGACGGGCCTCTCGGGCGACTTCGACATCGTCTCGCTTGTCAGCGACGATCCGTTCGGTGTCGCCGGTTTCTCGGGTGTCTATAACCTTGACGAATATGCGGGCGGCGAGCAGTTCGCCGAGTATCTGGTCTACAACCGCGGACTTGCCGCGCCGGACATCGACTACATTGAGGCCTATCTGCGCAAGAAGTGGTTCGGCGTGTCGACTCCCGGCTACGACGGCGCGTCGTTCGCGAACGTCAGCGTGTCGTCCGGCGCGACGCTGCGGGTCACCGGCAACGCGCCGCTTGCCGTCAATAAGCTGACTCTGGCAGGGGGTATAGTGAATGGCGCAATCGCCCTTTCGGCCAATGCCGAGATCGTCGTCAACGTCGCGTCCGACGGTTCGACGTCGACCCAGACAGGCACGGGCTGGGACTTCTCTTTGGGCGGCACGGTCTCCTTCGCGGGCGATGTCGGCAAGCTGACGCCGGGAGAGCACGTGCTGTTCTCCGGCGTGACGGATTTCCCGCTCGACAAGTGGACGGTCGCGCCATGGACGTACAGGCCGACGTACGTCGTGACGCTGAAGCTGAAAGGCGACGACCTTGTGCTCAACGCCACGAAACCGGGGCTTTCGATCATCGTCCGATGAGAAAACAGAGACATTCAGGGAAGAGTGGAGGAGAAATGGTCAAGAGAGGCGTGTTGCTGGCCGGATTGTTGGCCGGGGCGGGGCTTTACGTTGAAGGTGCAGTTGAGAACGGACTTGTCCGGCTTGAATTCGACGGGAAGGGGCGCGTCAGTTCCCTGCGGGAGCAGGTTTCGGGGCGCGAACTCGTGAAGACGCCCGCGCCCTTTGTCTCGGCGATTGACCTGAAGGGCAAAATGATCGAGCCGACATCCTTCGTTGAAGAGGCCGGAACCAATCTCATCTTCACATTCGCCGACACCGGAGAGGTCGCCTTGGCCGTGACGCCGTTTGCCGGCGGCTGGACGTTCACTGTCACGCGAACGACCCTGAAGGACATCCGGGAGTACCGTCTCGGAACGTTCCGTCCATCCTGCCTGCTGTACCGGGGAGACATGGTCAACGCTTGGTCGGACGAAGACTCGTTCGTCTGCACACGCATCTACGACGCAGGCGGCTCGTTCCGCTGCGCAGGGGGACTGGTCGAGGTCTGTGTCCGGCCGACGATCGTTCCGCCGACCGGCGTAAGGTTCGGCATCGCCGCAGGCCCCCGTCCGGCGGCGATTCCCGCCTTGCGCGCGATGACGCTCGCCGCAGGCGTGCCGCATTCCGAGACGGGCGGCGCGTGGTCACTTGGAGCGCCGGACAACCGGCGTTCGTACTGGATGGCCTTGGGCATCGGCGAGCTTACGGCGGACGACGATATCGAACTCTGCCGCCGCGGCGGCTTCAAGACAATCCACCTCTACCTCATCGCCCGCCACGGCGACTATGCGCTCACAGCGGACTGGCCGAACCAGTACGACGGCCTCCGGAGCGTGCTCGACAAGGCACATGCCGCAGGGCTATGGGCCGACTTCCACTCGCTGACGGCCTGCATCACGCGCCGCAGCCCTTGGGTGACGCCCGAGTGCCGCGAGGGCCTGATGACGACGGCGACCTACACACTCGCGAAGCCGCTGGCCGCAGACACGAACGATGCGACCGTCGTCGTGAACGAGCAACCGGTGAAGGAGCACGAGATCGTCGACTCCCTCTTCGGACGGGCGAATTTCCTCAAGATCGGCACGGAGGTGATACAGTATACCGGTATGAGCGACAAGGCTCCGTGGACGTTTACTGGTGTGAAGCGTGGTGCGTGCAACACGACCGTGAAGGCGCATGCGGCCGCAGCCAAGGTCGACTATCTCTACAACAGTTTCTCCTGCTTCCAGGCCGACGCCGACACCGATCTGGCGAAGGATTGCTGGGCGGCGCAGGGCAAGATACTCGAACAGGGCTTCGACTCTGTCTATCTCGACGGTGTGGACTGTATCAACGTCGACCAGCGCAAGCGCGACAATTTCGTCCGCGGCCTCTATGCAGCCGCGCTCGCCACAGGCCGGGCACCCCAATACGAAGACAGCCAGTGGACGCCGTCCGCCTGGTGGTTCCATTCGCGTATCGGTGCCAACGACTATGTGCATTGGGACGCGAAGCGCTCGCTGGACCGCCGCTTCGACATCCTCGTCCGGCGGGCGCGCAAGGCGAATTTCCTCGAGCCGGAAATGGGCTGGTGGGTGATCCAGCACAATGTCGGTGTCGGCCTGCCCTATCGCATGGACGATCACGAGTACATGGGTGTCAGGGGCGCGGCAACGGATGCGGCGATGTCCGTATTGCCGGAACGGCATTGCTCGTCCCGCGTCGATCCGCACTTCGACATCCACCGCTACCTGACGGTGCTCGGGTGGTACGAGCGTTTCCGCTACGCCCGCGCGTTTTCCGACGGGGCGCTTGACGACTTCCGGCTTCCACGTTCGGAATACCGCCTGCGTCAGGGTGCGGACGGCATCTGGCGGTATCGTCCGGTCGAGGTCTTCCCGCACCGCATCGGCAGCGACGACCAGCGCGCCTGGCACGTCGATTCGTCCGCGGCGCGCCCCGCGACGATCCGCGTCGAGACCTTGCAGAAGTGTTGCGCGTTCGATGCGCCGCAAGCGCGGACGCTCGTTGACCCAGCGAAGGATGCTTTCGAGACAGCGGCGCGGGCGGGGGTCAAGGTCGCATTCGAGATTGGGTCGGACGCGATTCACGGGCCGACAGTGAAGATCGCGGCCGAGAATGCAAACGCCGAGGAGAAAGGCGCGTGGAGCCGCGTGTCGCGCGTGTGGCCGCGCAACGGCTGGGCGGACGTCAACGGCAAGGAGGCGGTCGGCGTGTGGGTGAAAGGCGATGGCTCAGGCGCACTCCTCAACGTGCAGTTGGAGGCGCCCCAGGTTTACTCCCGTGGACTCGCCGAGCACTACGTGCGGCTGGACTTCACGGGCTGGAAATATTTCGAGTTCAACCGCCGCGAGCGCGACGCGACGCTCTGCCACGACTATGTGTGGCCGTACGGCTTCTCGCCGTCGACGCACGTCAACTATCAGCTTGAACGCGTCCCCGTCAATTTCGTCCAGGCCGTCAATTTCTACCTGAACGACATTCCCGCCGGCGGCAAGGTGCAGGTCGAGATCGGCACGGTGCGGACACTGGTCGAGCAGAAGGGCGTGCGCTACCGCGATCTGGCTATCACCCTGAACAACGAACGGCTGGCTCTGCCGTTCGGGCTGGACGTGTTCGAGTTTGCCGAGCTAGAGGATGGCTGGTGGACGCGCTACGCGGCACCGGGCGTCCCGCTGGAACGCAAGCCGGGACCGTGCGCACACCTCGTTGCCGGGACAAATGCGCTGTCCTTCGCGGGCGTGTCGAGCGTTACGGGCTCGACAGTTCGTGCAGAGGTACACCTGCTCGCCTTCGGTACCGCGAAACCGGCCCTCCGGGATGTCTTCCCGGAAGAGACGCGCAGAGAGATCGCCTACGAGGCGATGGAACCCGAGCGCTGGGCGCCGTCAAAGGGCTTCGCGACTCTGCAGGACGTCGTGACGCGTCCGTGCGAGCGCGCGCACGTCGGCTTTGCGGTGTACGGCCCGATCGCCTCGTTCGCCTTATCGGTCGGCGGCGAACGGCGTACATTCCCCGAACTCGGCAAGCGGGAGTACCTGACGTGTTACGACGGTGAGAATTGGCAGGTCCGCCGGCGCGGCGCCGACGCGGGCATCGTGTCCCGCGGCCGGATCGAGCCGTTCAAGCCCGTCTCGGGCCGCGCGCCCGTAACCCTGAACTGCGAGAGGCCCGACACAGCCTTCGCCTGGATCGAACTTACCAAGCACTATCTCGCCGACTGACATGAATGTGACACGCAAGACATTTATTACTTCGGTGCGGCCTCACAGATCTTCTGCATGGCGCCCGGCACGGCGACAAATGATTTTGCAACTTTGCCGTTCAGGAATCTTGTCGGCGATTACTACGGTGTGAAAACGGAGTGATCGGATGCTTTTCTCGGCGCGTGCCGTCTCCCTGTCGGTAGGCGCGGCTCTGTACGCCTCAGCCACGGTGTACACGAATGTACTCGATGCGACGCGATACCTGGCGCCACGAACAGCGGCGAACTGGAACGATCCGGCGTTCTGGGGCGGTGGCGGCGTACCGAATGGTTCGGACGCCTTTTCCGGGGGCACCCCGCGTACGATTCCGCGCCTGTTTCGGAACAGAAAAGTCAAATTTAGAATTGCTGGATTGCATTCCGGCACGGAATAACGGTACATTATTGCGTTATACGGGTCGGGCGGAGAGGAATCCGCTGGCCTGAAAAGAAGAAAGGGAGAATATGAAAAAGGGTTTGGTTTGCGCCGTGGCGGCGTGCGTGATGGCCGGGGGGGTCTGGGGTGCCGACGTTCTGGAGGAAGGCTTTGTCTCGTTGTTCAACGGCAAGGACCTGTCGGGCTGGATCGGCGCCACGAACGGGTATGCGGTTGAAAATGGCCTGCTTTACTGCAATCCGAAAATCGGCGGCAATCTGCTGACGGAAAAGCAGTACGACAATTTCATTCTCCGGTTTGAGTTTCTGTTGACCACCAACGCCAATAACGGGCTGGGCATCCGTTGCCCGGCCTCGGGGAATGCGGCGTACAACGGGATGGAACTCCAGATCCTTGACGATACCGGCTCGAAGTATACAAACTTGAAAGAGTACCAGTACCACGGCTCGATCTACGGTGTTGTGCCGGCCAAGCGCGGCGCTCAGAAGAAGGTGGGCATGTGGAATCTGCAGGAGGTGCGCGCG